>JAYGEB010000390.1:0-23526 GCA_046582595.1 Alphaproteobacteria bacterium
AAGTGAAATACCCGAAAGCAGCGGACCGGCTGACCAGGGACAAGGACGAACTGCTCGCCTTTTATGACTTCCCAGCGGAGCATTGGACCCACATCAGGACCACGAACCCCATTGAAAGCACCTTCGCGACCGTGCGTCACCGAAGCCGCCCCGGCACAAAGCCCATGGCCGCTTGCAGCGTTCCATCTTCGCCCTTGGACTGAATGTTTTGAGAAAAGCCATGGTCAAATCGAGTGAACCCGAATCTGGCCATCTCATGGCCGCCCTTACTCACCTCCAAAATCCCTCGAAGTCCGCAGATAGGTTGGGTTTTATGAAAAGAGTCGGGTACTGTGATCGTTTATATTGACGCTATTGTCCAATCGCCCGCCCCCGAAGGCAAGATGGAAAAGCCGTTGCCCATGACCGATGTTTTGAAACCCGCCGATTTTCCCAGCGGTTTCGCCGATGGGGCGGCGCTGGAAGAATTCATGAGCCGGCCCAGTCAGGCCCTGATCGACGATATGGCGCAACTGCAGGGCGATATCCTGGTGCTGGGCGTGGGCGGCAAGATGGGCCCGACCCTGGCGCGCCTGGCCAAACGCGCCGCGCCCGACAAGCGCGTCATCGGCGCCGCGCGGTTTTCCGAAGCGGGGCTGGCCGGGCAATTACAGGGCCATGGCATCGAGACCATCACCAGCGACCTGTTGGACCGGGATGCCGTGGCGGCGCTGCCCGACATTGCCAATGTGGTGTTCATGGCGGGCCGCAAGTTCGGCTCCGCCGGGGCCGAGGAATTGACCTGGGCCATGAACGTCCATGTCCCCGCCCTGGTGGCCGAGCGTTTTTGTCAGGCGCGGATCGTCAGCTTCTCGACCGCCTGCGTTTACCCTTTCGTTTCCATCCACTCCCAAGGCGCCGGCGAGGACATGGCGGCGGCCCCGCCACCAGGCGAATACGCTAATTCCTGCGTCGGCCGGGAGCGGATGTTTGAATATTTCTCCAAGCTCCACGATACGCCGGGCCGCAATATCCGCTTGAGCTATGCCATTGATATGCGTTACGGCGTGCTCCATGATGTCGCGGCCAAGGTCTGGTCCGGAGAGGTGATCGATTTGACCATGGGGCATGCCAACGTCATCTGGCAGGGCGATGCCAATAGCCAGGTGTTGCGCGCCCTGCTCCATTGCACGACGCCGCCCAGCCCCTTGAACGTGACCGGGCCGGAGGTCGTGGCCATATCCTGGCTGGCTGCTGAGTTCGGCAAGCGTTTCCGATTGGAGGCGAAGCTGACGGGGGAACCGGCCCCGGAAGCCTGGTTGATCGATACCTCCCGTGCCGAGAAATTATTCGGTTACCCCATGGTCCCGTTGGCCAGCATGGTCGACTGGGTGGCCGACTGGGTGGCCCGCGATGGCGGCAGCCTTGGCAAGCCGACCCATTTTGAAGTCCGCGATGGCAACTATTGATGCACTGACTTGGTCCGCCCTGAGCGCTAGGGACATTGACGCCGCCGTCGGTTTAAATGCCGAGGCGGGCTGGAACCAGAACGCCGCCGATTGGCAATTCATGCTGGTACAGGGCGAGGGCATGGCGGTCCGCCGCGATGACTTGGTCGCGACATCCATGCTGCTGCCCCGGGGCGGCCGCTTTGCCTGGATCGCCATGATCCTGGTCACCGCGCGCTGGCGGCGCCGGGGCCTGGCCAGCGAATTGATGCGCCGCTGCCTCGAGCGGGCGGCGGCTCTGAAGCTGATTGCCGGGTTGGACGCGACGGATGCCGGCCGGCAAATCTATCTGCCGCTGGGTTTCCGGGACATCTATCCCTTGACCCGCTGGCGGGCCGATGCGGTGGCGGTGAAAGAGGGCAGGGAAGCCGGAGTGCGGCCCATGGGGCAAGACGATCTGGAGCGGATCGCGGCATGGGATGCGGGCCTTTCCGGCGCCCCCCGCAAGGCTCTGTTGGCGCATTTGCACGGGCGCCGCCCCGAGCGGGCGTTTATTTTCGAGTCGGGCGGCGCCGTGAACGGTTTCGTCCTCGCCCGCGACGGGCGTCAGGCCACGCAAATCGGTCCGCTGATCGCCGAGGATGATGAAATCGCCGCCGCCTTGCTGCGGGCATCCCTGGGCGCGGGGGCGGGGCCGGTGTTGCTGGACGCCGCCAATCATCACGGCCGCCTCGCCCCTTTCCTGCGCCAAGCCGGCTTCCGGGAACAACGGGGTTATATGCGCATGCTGCTGGGCCGCGCGGAGCCCCTTGATGATCCGAACAGGGTTTTCTTGATTGCCGGCGCGGAATTGGGCTAAACCGCGCCAACATGACCGATTTAGATTCAATCAAAATCAGGGCGGCGGCGGCGGATAATGCGAACCGCGCCGCCGAATTGCTCTATTCCACGGCGCGGCCCCTGTTTGAATTCGTCTATGGCGCGGACCGGGGCTTCATGCTGGCCATGCTGGCGGCGCAGTGGCGGGCGGAAGAAAGCCTGTTCAGCTACCGCCATGCGGTCGGCGCCTACAATGATGCCGGCGAATTGATCGGGCTGGAACTGGGCTTCGGCAATCAAGACGAGGCGGCCATTTTTGCCGGTTCCCGCGCCCTCGCCTCCGCCGCGCAACAAACCGTTATCGCGGAGGCGGTGCGGCAATTGACCTACTTCACGCCCCATACGCCGGACGGCAGTTATTGCGTGCACCATCTGGCGGTGGACCCGCGGGCGGGCGTCAAGGGCCTGGGCCGCCGGTTGTTGCAGGACGCCTTTGACCGGCAGGCGGCGGCGGGATACGGCGTGGTTTGTCTCGATGTCCTGGACAACAACCCCGCCGTCGGCTTCTACCTTCACCTTGGCATGGAACTGGCCTGCGAAGTACGCCTGCCCCGCCTGATCAAGGAACATGGCTTGCCGGCCATCTACCGCATGGTCAAGGATCTGTAGGGTCTGGCGAGACATGCGGTGGACGCCGTGGCCGGTTAGCCGCGGCCGGCTTGACCCCTCTCGGGCGGAGGCTCTATTAATTCTGGCGGGGAGGGATAAATGGCTTTGCATAGGGAGGAATTGCCGGCGGAGGTGTTGGCGCAATTGCGGCGGGGCGTGGTTATTCCGGCCCATCCCTTGGCGCTGACCGAGGCGCGGGCGTTGGATGAACGCCATCAACGCGCCTTGACCCGGTATTATCTTGATGCCGGCGCGGGCGGCCTGGCGGTCGGGGTGCATGCGACGCAATTCGAAATCCGCGACGTGGGTCTGTATGAACCCGTGCTGCGCCTGGCCATGGAAACCGCCACGGCCTGGACGGAGCGGACCACGATCATGATCGCCGGCCTGACGGGACCGACCAGCCAGGCGTTGGCGGAGGCGGACGTGGCCCTGGGCCTGGGCTATCACGCCGGGCTGTTGAGCCTGGCGGCGCACAAGGGCGCCGGCGAGGACGAATTGATCGCCCATTGCAGCGCGGTTTCCGAACGCATTCCCTTGATCGGCTTTTATCTGCAGCCGGCGGTGGGGGGCATTGTGCTCTCAACGGAATTCTGGCGCCGCTTCGCCGCCCTCGGCAATGTCATCGCCATCAAGGTGGCGCCGTTCAACCGCTACCGGACCCTGGACGTGGTGCGCGGCGTGGTCGCGGCGGAGGCGGAGGACCGGGTCAGCCTGTACACGGGCAACGACGATCACATCTTCCTGGATCTGCTGACGCCCTTTACGGTGCGCCGGGACGATGAAACGGTCGTGGTGCGGTTCCGGGGCGGCCTGCTGGGGCATTGGAGTGTCTGGGTCAAACCGGCCGTGGACTATCTGGCCCGCGCCCACGCCGCCGTCGCGGCTGGCATGGTTGATATGGAACTGCTGCGGCTGGACAGCCAGATCACCGATGCCAATGGGGCGCTGTTCGACGTCGTGAATGACTTCGCCGGCTGCATCGCCGGTTGTCACGAGGTCTTGCGCCGGCAGGGCCTGTTGCGGGGCACTTGGTGCCTGAACCCGGAGGAAGCCATGAGCCCCGGCCAGGCGGAAGCGCTGGACCGGGTCATGGCCGATTACCCCCACCTGTGCGACGATGCCTTCGTGGCCGAAAATCTGGAGCGCTGGCTGGCATGAGCGAAATACGCCAATGACCGAAAAAAGACTTGGCATCATCATGAACGGCGTCACCGGCCGCATGGGCAAGAACCAGCATCTGATCCGCTCGATCCTGGAAATCATGAACGCGGGCGGTCTGGAACTGGCCGACGGCAGCCGCGTCATGCCGGATCCGATCCTGGTGGGCCGGGATGCGGGCCGCGTCGGCGCCCTGGCGCGGGAACAGGGCCTGAGCCGCTGGACCAATGATCTGGACGCGGCAATGGCAAATCCCGACGACACCCTGTTTTTTGATGCCGCCACCACGCAAGCCCGTGCGGGGCTGCTGACAAAAGCCATCGAAGCCGGCAAGGACGTCTATTGCGAGAAACCCAGCGCCGATAGTTTGGCCGCTGCTTACGGGGTTTATCAAAAGGCCAAGGCCGCGGGCGTCAAGCATGGCGTGGTGCAGGATAAGCTGTTCCTGCCGGGCATCGGGAAATTGAAGCACCTGATCGATACTGGTTTCTTCGGCCGCATTCTTTCGGTGCGCGGAGAGTTCGGATACTGGGTGTTCGATGGCGAAGAGCAGCCGGCCCAACGCCCTTCCTGGAACTACAAGAGGGGCGAGGGCGGCGGCATCATCCTCGATATGCTGTGCCATTGGCGCTATGTGCTGGACAATACCTTTGGCGCGGTGCGCTCGGTCAATTGTCTGGGCGCCACCCATATCCCCAAACGCTGGGACGAGGATGGCGAGGCTTATGATGCGGACGTGGACGATGCGGCCTATGCCACCTTCCAGCTTGAAGGCGGCATCGTGGCGCATTTCAATTCTTCCTGGTGTACACGGGTGCGCCGGGACGATCTGTTGACCCTGCATGTGGACGGCACCCAAGGCTCCGCCGTGGCCGGCCTGCGCCGCTGCCGCCGCCAGGCTCTGCTCGATACGCCGACGCCGGTTTGGAATCCCGATATGCCCCCCGCCATCGACTACCAGGACGGCTGGGAGGAGGTGCCCGACCCGGTCGATTACGGCAATGCCTTCAAGACGCAGTGGGAATTTTTCATCCGCCATCTTTACGGCGAGGGCGCATTTCCCTGGGATCTGCTGGCCGGCGCCCGCGGCGTGCAATTGGCCGAACTGGGCCTGCAAAGCTGGGCCGAGCGGCGCTGGATGGATATCCCCGATTTGGAGGCCTAGGCATGGCGGCCCTGAATTCAACCCTGGCTGTCGGCGGGCTGGAACGCCGGATGGTGGGATGGATACATTAACGCCGGAAGAACGAAGCGAGCGCATGGGCCGGGTCCGGGGCAAGGACACAAAGCCTGAAATGGCTGTCCGGCGCATGGTGCACGGCATGGGGTATCGCTATCGGCTGCACCGCCGCGATTTACCGGGATCGCCCGATCTGGTGTTCACCTCCCGGAGACGGGTGATTTTTGTGCACGGATGTTTTTGGCACCGCCATCCGGGTTGCCGGCTGGCGCGAATTCCAAAGACCCGGCAGGAATTCTGGGTGCCGAAACTCGAGGGAAATCGCAGGCGCGATCTCGAAAACCAAGGCATCCTGGAAACTCTGGGTTGGAATTACCTGGTTGTCTGGGAATGCCAGTTACGGGACACTGCGCAATTGCAGGAAACGATTCGCGATTTCCTCAGGTTGGAATAGGAAATGCTGCCCGATGTTGAAGGCGGTTGAACTCTTCGCGGGCGCTG
Organism: Alphaproteobacteria bacterium; assembly: GCA_046582595.1. GTDB lineage: Bacteria > Pseudomonadota > Alphaproteobacteria. Next base: position 5,758 of record JAYGEB010000390.1, read on the forward strand.
GCGGCCTTGGCATGGGTATATCGCTCGCGGGCTTCCAAGCGAGCGCCGTGGTGGAATGGGATCGTTGGGCCTGCGATACGATCCGGGAAAATTCAAAACGCGGTTATCCCTTGACCCGCGACTGGCCGGTCACGCAGGCCGATGTTCGTGAATTTGATTTTGAAGCCTTGCGGGATAAGATCGACCTGGTCTCCGGCGGCCCACCTTGCCAGCCATTTTCCATGGGCGGCAAGCACCGGGGTCTAAAAGATAACCGCGATATGTTTCCCACCACCGTCGATGCCATCCGCAGACTTCGGCCCAAGGCATTCATTATAGAAAATGTCAAAGGGCTGACGCGGGCGGCCTTCGCCAACTACTTTCAATATATCGTGTTGCAATTAACCTATCCCGATCTTCGCCGTAGAGGTAGCGAGGAGTGGATTGCCCATCTCGCCAGATTGGAACGCGCGAAGACATCCAATATGCGGCGGGGCCTGACCTATGAAGTCGTCTATCGCGTGCTGGATGCGGCGAACCATGGCGTGCCGCAAAAACGCGAAAGGGTATTCATCGTTGGCTTTCGAAGCGACCTGGGAATTAAGTGGTCGTTTCCCGAGCAGACCCATAATCTGGATGCGATGCTGGAAGACCAGTGGATCAGCGGGGATTATTGGGAACGGCATGAAATATCGGCACCCTTGAGGCCCGCGCCGCCGGACCGGTATGCCAAACGGATCGAAATTCTCAAGAACTCGAACCACCGGCCAATGTTGAATGCGAAACCATGGCGAACGGTCCGCGATGCGTTGGTGGGACTGCCCGAACCCAACGGCGCCGCAAATGACGGGCAGTTTTTTAATCACCAATTTCAGGCCGGCGCGCGCTCTTACGTTGGCCACACGGGCAGTCCCATCGATTATCCGGCAAAGGCATTGAAGGCCGGGGATCACGGTGTTCCGGGTGGCGAAAACATGTTGGTGATGGGGGACGGCAAGGTCCGGTACTTCACCGTTAGGGAAGCGGCGAGAATTCAGACCTTCCCCGATGGCTATGTCTTCCACGGTTCCTGGAGCGAGACCATGCGGCAACTTGGCAACGCCGTCCCGGTGCGGCTGGCGCACGTCGTTGCCGCCAGCGTCGGCGAAAAGTTGGCACGCCATGATGAAATGGAACTCAAACGCATCGCAAAACGGCTGGCGCGGGGATGAGCGATACCGGAGTATTCAATCCTCTGGATAAACGCAATCCGGGCGAAAACGTCGAGGATGCCCTTTTGCGCGGCAATCTTGTCATTGGGTGCGATTGAGCCAATGACGGCCATCCGTCGAACAATTCTGCAAATCGGCTTCGGTAATTTCGGGCCGACCCATCTGGCGGCCTGGCGGACGCTGGGTTTGGCGGATGGTTTGTATGTGGTTGACCCGGACCGGGCGGCGCGGCGGCGTTGTTTGGATTTGGGTTTGCCCGGCGAACGCGTCGGCGCGGATGTATCTGAATTCCTCGATCAAGTGGATTTGGTTGTCGTGCTGGCGCCAACGGACCGGCATTTCGAGGTTTGCGCACCGTTGCTTGCGGCGGGCAAACACCTGTTCATTGAAAAACCCATGACCGCGACCTTGGCCGAGGCCAAAGCGTTGCGGGATTTACTTAAGGGGCAAGTGGTTCAGGTGGGGTTATATTTCCGCGCCCATCCTTTGGCGAAAATGGCCAAGGCGGAAGTCGAGGCGGGGCGTTTGGGGGATTTGCGCTACATCTCGGCCCGTTTTCATGGTTACAAGCGGGCCCGCGGCGACAGCGGCGTGGTGGGCAACGACGCGGTGCATTTCATCGATCAGGCGAATTGGATGATGGGGGGGCTGCCCGTCGCCGTGGATGCGGTGACGCGGGATCATTTTGGCCGGGGCCATGATGACCTGGCCCTGATCCGGCTGTTTTACCCCTCTGGCGCCCTGGCCCATATCGAGGTTGGCTGCATTCAGCCCGGACGCTGGAACGATAACATCGTGCCCGGCGCCACTCAGAGCAAGGAATTCATGGTGGCGGGCAGCGAGGGCGCCGCCGAGATCGACTATCAGAGCAACGAATTGCGCCTGCACAGGGTCCGTCACGAACTGAGCGATGGCCTTTGGCGGCCCAACAACCGGGGCGTGGAAATGCCCCATGCGGCGGTGGTGGAGCCGCACCAGGTCGTCGCCGCCGAATTCACCGCCTTTCTGGATGCTGTCGATGGCAAGGCGCCGCCCCTGGCGGGCATGGAGGAATGCGGCGTCGGCATGGCGCGGATTCTTGATGCCATCCACCGCTCGGCGGATCGGGAAAAAAGGATCGCGTTGTGAAGTTCGCTTTATGTAACGAAGTGATCGCCGAGATGAGTTTTCCGGCGCAATGCGAATTTGCCGCCGCCCTTGGCTATGACGGCCTGGAGGTCGCGCCCTTTACCCTATCCGATGCGCCGCATGAACCGGGCGCGGTTGATATCGTCGCCACCCGCCGGGCCGCCCAGGACGCCGGCATTGATATTGCATCGCTGCATTGGCTGTTGGTCGCGCCCGCCGGTCTTTCGATTACCGATCCCGACAACGCCGTCAGGACGCGCACGGTGGATGTGATGCGCCGGCTAATCGATCTTTGCGGCGAACTGGGGGGCAAAATTCTGGTCCACGGCTCGCCCCTGCAACGGCGCCTAACCGTTGGTGATGAAGACGGCGCGCGCCGCCGGGCCCTGGATTGTTTCGCCGCCGTGGCGGACGAGGCCAAGGCCGCCAGCGTCACCTATTGCATCGAGACATTGGCGCCCGCGGATGCGGATTTCATCAACAGTATCGGGGAGGCGGCGGCCATGGTGGACGCCATCGCCAGCCCCCATGTGCGCACCATGTTGGATTGCTGCGCCACGGCGCGCCTGGATGAAGAGACCCCGGCGGAACTGATCGATCGATTTCTGCCCAGCGGCCATCTGGCGCATGTGCAGGTGAACGACGGCAACGGCCGGGGGCCGGGGCAGGGCGCGCTGGCCTTCACGCCGATCCTGGCGGCCTTGCAACGGCACGGCTATGACGGCACGGTGGCGGTGGAACCATTCGATTATCATCCCGATGGCAGGGCGGCGGCCCGCGCCATCGGCTATCTGCGCGGTATCGAGGAGGCCTTGCATGTCTGAACCCATTAAACTTTCCGTGTTGGAGGTGCAACTGTTCGAGCGCGACGTGACCCTGCGCATGCCATTCCGTTTTGGCGTGGTCACATTGCGGGAAAGCCCCCAGGTCTTTGCCAGGGTACGCATTGGGCTGGATGACGGCCGGGAAGGCTGGGGGCTGTCGGCGGAAATGCTGGCGCCGAAATGGTTTGACAAGAATCTGGAGCTCAGCAATGAGGACAACTTCGATCAGTTGCGCCAGGCCCTCGCCACCGCCATCGCGCTTTATCGCGGCGCCCCGCCCACCACGGCATTCGGGCTGTTCCGCTCGAATTATGACGAACAGGTGCGCATCTGCGCCGAGCGCGGGGACAATTCCCTGGTCGCCTGCTATGGCCCGGCGGTGTTGGACCGCGCCATCCTCGATGCCCTCTGCCGGCTGCACGATGTCTCGTTCTACCGGGCGGTCCAGGGCAATCTGGCCGGCATGGAAAGCGATGAATACGATATGGCCGGCTTCCTGGCGGGACTGCGGCCGGCGGCAAGCATCCATGCCCGCCATACGGTGGGCATGGTCGATCCGATCCGTGACAATCCCGAACCCGTCGGCGACGGCCTGCCGGAAACCCTGCAAGAGGTCGTCTCCGCCTACGGCCACCATTATTTCAAGATCAAGGTCGGCGGCGATCTGGACGAAGATTTAGCCCGGCTGGCGGAGATCGCCGGCGTGCTGGACGGGAGCGGCCAGGACTACAGCATCAGTCTGGACGGCAACGAACAGTATGACGATGTCGCCGGCGTCGCCGCCCTGCTGGACGGCATCGAAGGCGACGGGAGGCTGCGGCGTTTCAACCAATCCATCCTATTCGTGGAACAACCGATCGCCCGCGCCGTGGCCCTGGAAGTGGACGTTAGCACGCTGAGTGACCGCAAGCCGGTGATCCTGGATGAGTCCGACGGTTTTCTCGGCGCCTTTCCCAGGGGCCGCGAACTTGGCTATCGCGGCGTCTCCTCGAAGACCTGCAAGGGATTTTACAAATCCATCCTGAACCGGGGCCGCTGCGCCCATTGGGGCGAGGGCTATTTCATGTCGGGGGAGGATTTGACCACCCAGGCCGGCATCTCGGTGCAGCAGGATCTGGCCCTGGTCAATCTGCTGGGGATTACGCATGTGGAACGCAACGGCCATCATTACGTGAACGGCCTGTCGGGGGTGCCCGAGGGCGAGCAGGCCGCCTTCCGCGCGGCCCATCCCGATATCTACCACCAGGCCGACGGCGTCACCCGGCTGACCATCACGGATGGACAAATCGCCATGGGCTCGTTGGATGCGGTCGGTTTTGCTTATGGCGCGGAACCGGACTTCACCGCCATGCGGGAGGCCGGGCATGGCTGACCCGGCCCGGCTATCGATCAATCAGGCCACCACGCGGGAACAACACAGCCTGGCCGAGGCGATCGCGGCCTATGCCGAGGCTGGCGTCACCGGCATCTCGATCTGGCGGGACAAGCTGGCCGAATGCGGTCTGGGCGAGGCGGTGGCCATGCTCAAGGATCATGGCTTGCGGGTTTCGGGGCTGTGCCGGGCCGGGCAGTTTACGGCGGCCACGGCGGGGGAACGCCAGGCCCGGATCGACGATAATTTGCAGGCGGTGGATCAGGCCGTGGCCCTGGGGGCGGAATGTCTGATCGTCGTTGCCGGCGGCTTGCCGGAAGGCTCGAAGGATCTGCCCGGTGCCCGCGCCATGATCCGCGACGGCCTGGGCGCGGTGATGGAACATGCCCGCGCCGCCCAAATGCCGCTGGCGATAGAGCCCCTGCATCCCATGTATGCCGCCGAACGTTGCGCCATCAATACCATGCGCCAGGCGCTTGATTTGTGCGACGAGCTGGGGACGGGGATCGGCGTCGCGGTGGATGTCTACCATGTCTGGTGGGACCCCGATTTGCAGGCGCAGATCAAGCGCGCCGGCCATCGCGTGCTGGCCTATCACGTCTGCGACTGGCTGGTGCCGACCACGGATCTGTTGCTTGATCGCGGCATGATGGGCGATGGCGTCATCGACATACCGCAAATCAGCCGATGGGTTGACGGCGCCGGCTATGAAGGGCTGATAGAAGCCGAAATTTTTTCGGCGGAGAATTGGTGGAAACGGCCCGCCGGCGAGGTCATCCGCATCTGCCGGGAACGAATTGTTTCATCCGTATAGAGGGAGAGATCAAAATGGCGGTCATCGCGAATGTCACCAAACAAAAGCTGGCGGCGGGCGAATTGTCTCTCGGCCTCGGCGTGCGCATCGCCCGCGGGGTGGAGATCGCCAAGGTGGCCAAGGTCTGCGGCTATGACTGGCTGTTCATCGATATGGAGCACAGCCCGCTATCCCTGGAAACCGTGGCGGATATCACCTTGGCGGGCCTGGATGCGGGCTGCACGCCGATTGTCCGCGCTTCGTCCCACCTGCACCATCATGCCAGCCGGCCCCTGGATGCGGGCGCGCAAGGCGTCGTGGTGCCGCACGTCAATTCGGCGGAAGAGGCCCGCCGCGTGGTCGATCAATGCCTCTACCCGCCCATCGGGCACCGCTCCCTGGCGGGCGGGGCGGCCATTTTGGAATATGAGAGCCTGCCCATGGCCGAAGCTACCCATGCGATCAACCGGAACCTGCTGGTCGTGGTCATGCTGGAAAGCCCGGAGGCCATCGCCAACGCCGATGAAATCGCCGCCGTGGAAGGCGTTGATGTGTTGTTGATCGGCACCAATGATCTGTGCGCCGAGATGGGCATTGCCGGCCAGTACGGTCACGATGACGTGGCCGCCGCCTACGACGCCACCGTTTCGGCCTGCCGCAACAACGGCAAATGGGCCGGCATGGGCGGCATCTATGACGACCTGGCGGCGAGGTATATCAAGATGGGCGTGCGCATGGTCCTGGGCGGCAGTGATCTGTCCTACCTGATGGCCGGGGCGCGAAGCCGGGCCGGGGCGCTCCACGGCATCGATTTGTAAATCCAACTCTGCTAGCGTGACGGGCATGGGCGCGTTTCTTGTAGTTTGGCTGTTGTCGGCGCTGGCGGTGATGGCCATTGTCTATCTGGTGAAAAGCCTGCGGCGGCGGCGTCCGGCGGGCCTGGGTAACTTTCATTGGCCGGGCTTGATCGTGATCGCGCTGATTGTCGGCGCCTTCCCGGCGTTCCTCTACCATAACCAGACCCCGCGCTCGGTTCCAGTTCCCGACGGCGTTGCCGAACGGCCAAATATTTCCCAACCTGACAAAAACTAATCCGTGCCGCCGCCACCGCGGTCCACGGCCATGGCCTTGATCAGGGCGTGCACCTTGCGGCCCGGAACAATGCCCAGTTCCCGTTGCGAGCGTTTGGTGATGCGGGCCCATATCGGGCTGCCGATGTCGACCAGGACATCGACCTGCGGGCCGTCATCCTCGCCAACCTCGACGACCTCTCCCGCGAAGACGTTCAGGACGGAGATATCTTGCGGCGGGCGCAATGCCAAGCTGACATCGCGGGCCCGCACCCGGATGCGCAGGCGGGCGCCCAGGCCGAGTTCCAGGCGCGGTAGCCACAATTCGCCGCCCCGGAAAGACAATCTGGTCAGGCCGTCGCGTTCATCCTGTTCGGCGACCGTGGTTGTCAGAACGGCGCCCGCATCCCAGCGCCCGGTCAAGGGCCGCAGGTCCAGCCGGGCCGTGATCTCGTCCACCGGACCCATGGCGACGATGGCGCCCTCCGCCATGACCACCAATTGATCGGCCAGGCGGACAATTTCGTCCATGTTGTGGGAGACATAGACGATGGAAATCTTCAACTCCCGCCGCAGTTTCTCGATGAAGGGCAGAATTTCGGCCCGGCGCGGGGCGTCCAGATTGGCCAGGGGTTCATCCATCAGCAGCAGTCTCGGCGCCGCCAAAAGGGCCCGGCCGATGGCCACCCGCTGACGTTCGCCGCCCGACAAGTTTTTGGGCCGGCGGTGCAACAGCGGCGTCAGGGCCAGCAGCTCCACCACCGCGTCATGCTCAACGCCCGGCACGCCTTTTGGCGCCAGGCGCTGGCCGTAGGATAGATTGCCCGCCACGGTCATATGCGGGAATAGCCGGCTTTCCTGAAAGACATAACCCAGACGCCGCCGCTCGGGCGGCAGATCGATGCCCTGGTCGCTGTCGAACAGGACTTTGCCGGCGACCACGATGCGCCCACGGCTGGGGCTTTGCAGGCCGGCCAGCATATTGACCAGGGTGGTCTTGCCGGCGCCCGAGGGGCCGAACAGGGCGGTGATGCCGGTCTCGGCGCGGAACGCCGCGTTGAGGGTGAAGCCGCCGATCCGGGCCGTCAGATCCAATTCCAGCATCAGGCCACGCCGATCCGCTTGGCGACCTGCCGGGCCAGATATTGTGACGCCACCAGGGCGGCAATGGCCAAAAGCACCGAGATCACCGCCAGGCGCGTCGCCGCCGCCTCGCCACCGGGTATTTGTAGGGCTGAATAAAGCGCCAACGGCAGGGTGCGGGTTTCGCCCGGCACATTGGCCGCGAACGTTATGGTGGCGCCGAATTCGCCCAGGCAGCGGATGAAGGCCAGCAGGACGCCGGTCAGGATGCCGGGGCTGGTCAGGGGCAGGGTGATGGTCAGGAACACTCTGAAGGGCCTCGCGCCAAGGGTCCGCGCGGCCGTCTCCAGGCGCCTGTCCACGGCCTCCATGGACAGACGCACCGCGCGCACCAGCAGGGGGAAGGCCATGACGGCGGCCGCCACGGCCGCGCCGCGCCAGGAAAATACCAGATTGATGCCAAACACCTCATGCAGCCAGCTACCCAGCGGGCCGTTGCGCCCAAACAGCACCAGCAGGACATAGCCAAGGGCGACGGGGGGCAGCACCAGGGGCAGATGCACAATGCCATCCAACAGCGCCTTGCCCGGAAACTCACGGCGCGCCAGCAGCCAGGCAATGGCGATGCCCGGCGGCAGGCTCCAGGCCACCGCCCACAGCGAGACTTTCAGGGACAGCGACAACGCCTCAATTTCCAACGGGCTTAGCATTAGCCGCACTTAGCGAGGCTTGGGCAGAAAGGTAAAGCCAAATTGTTCAAAGATCACCTTCGCCGCGCCCGAGCGCAGGAAGGCATACGCTTTGCGGACCAGGGGGCCGTCACCCTCCTTGACGATGGCCAAGGGGTAGATGATGGCGTCGTGGCTATCGCGGGGAAAGGCCGCGGCGGCGGCCAAATTGCCGTGCGCCCGGGCGTCGCTGGCATAGGCGATGGCAAAGCGCCCCTGCCCGCGGGACAGCAAGGCCAGGGCGCCGCGGACCGAGGCGCCAAATACCGCGCGCTTCCCGATGGCTTGCCAAAGACCGAGATATTGGAGGGCTTGACGGCCGTAACGGCCGGCGGGAACGTGCGCCGGATCGCCCATAATCAGCCGCCCGTCCCCCAGCGCGCGGGCCAGATCGGCCAGGTTGGCGAGGTCCGCCTCACCTTTGCGGTGCAGGATCACAAGTCGATTGCCCAACAGACCGACCGTGCCGCCGGGCGCCAGCAGGTTCCGCTCGCGCAGGTATTTCAGCCAGGCCAGATCGGCCGACAGGAATAGATGCGCCGGGGCGCCGGCCGCGATGTGCTTGGCCAGGGTGGAGGAGGCGGCAAAGGTGGGCCGCAACTTGATGCCATGTTTTTGTTTCAGCGCGCTGGCAATGGCGGTGACCGCCTCGGTCGTCGAGGCGGCGGCCAATATGTCGATAATTTGGCTTTGCGCCGGGCGGGGCGGCAGGGTGAGCGCCGCCAGGCACGGCAGCATGGCAATCCACATCCGGAAGTGGGAGGCCCGCTCCGCCCGCAGCATTACATGGCTGCTTTTAGCCGCTTGAAGCCGGCCGACAGATCGGCGATCAGATCGTCGGGATCTTCCAGGCCGATGTGGAAGCGCATGCATTGCCCTTCATATGGCCACGGCGTGATCGAGCGCATGGCATTGGGGTCGGTCGGCAGGATCAGGCTTTCATAACCGCCCCAGGAGGCGCCCATGCCGTAAAGTTCCAGATCATCCACCAGGGCGGCGATGGCGCCGCGCGGGCAGGGTTTCAGGGTGATGCCGAACAAGCCGGAGGCCCCGAGGAAGTCGCGTTTCCAGAGCGCGTGACCGGGGTCATCGGGCAGGGCCGGGTGCATGACGCATTCCACCATGTCCTGGCCCCGCAGCCATTCCGCCAGTTTCAGGCCGTTCTCCCAATGCTGTTTCAGGCGCACGGACAAGGTCCGCATGCCCCGCTGCGCCAGATAGACGTCGTCCGGCCCCGCCGTTTGGCCCAGCATGGCGGAGGTCGCCTCCAGTTCCGGCCAGGCTTCCTTGGTGGCGCAGGCGGTGCCGATCATGACGTCGGAATGGCCGACAATATATTTCGTGCCGGCCTGGATGGAGACATCGACGCCAAGTTCGAATGGCTTGCAATACAGGGGCGAGGCCCAGGTGTTGTCCATCATCACCACGCAGCCGCCGCCTTCGGACGCGGGGGCGGCGGCATGGGTGGCTTCGGCGATGGCGGGGATGTCCTGCATCACGAAGGTCGCCGTGCCCGGCGCCTCGACATAAACGATGCGGGTGTTGTCCTGGATCAGATCGGCGATGCCGGCGCCGATGGCGGGATCGTAAAATGTCGTGGCGATATCGAGGCGCGCGGCCAGGCCATTGCTGAAACGGCGCGCCGGGCCATAGACCGCGTCCGACATTAGGACATGGTCGCCGGCTTTCAGATATGACAAGAGCGAGGCGGCGATGGCCGCCAGGCCGGAGGGAAAAACCTGGCACCGGTGGCCGCCCTCCACGGCGCAGACCATGTCCTCCAGCGAGAAGGTGGTCGGCGTTCCCCGGCGCCCGTAAAACACTCCGCGTTCGCCCCGTTCACGGCGTTTCCTGGCATCGTCCAGCGCGGCCAGGGTGGGGTGCAACACCGTCGAGGCGTGATAGACGGGCGGGTTGACGATACCGTGATTGTTTTCCGGATCACGGCCAGCCACGACCAATTTTGTTTCGTCTTTCATGATGAAAATACTCTGTTGTTGAAGGCGGGGCGCGGGGCACGAGGCTCGGACGGGCTGCTCAACATACAGCCATTGCGTCCGCTTCGGCGCTAAATTTTTTCCTTCCGCCCTCATTGTATTCGGTTGTCGCACGCCATTTAGTTTGTTACCGTCAGGTACGCTCGCGCCCTCATTGGCAATCGCAATTTTCTGTTTAGCGGGGCGTGGCATCGAACAGATTGCGGTGTTTTGTATGAAGCTCCGTCCGAGTAGTGTATTCGCAATAACTGTTGATAACAGGGAAGATTAATCAATGAAAAATACAGCAATTCTGGCATTGGGCATTGGTGTGGCGATGTTCGCCGCCGCCGCCCAGGCAGGGACCATCGCGGACGTTCAAAAACGTGGAGAGCTGATTTGCGGCGTTTCCACGGGTCTGGCCGGCTTCGCCGCGCCGAATGACCAGGGCAAATGGGCGGGTTTCGACGTGGATATGTGCCGCGCCGTTGCCGCCGGTGTCCTGGGCGACGCCAATAAGGTCAAGTTCATACCGACCACCGCCAAAAGCCGTTTCCCGGCCCTGCAGTCCGGCGAAGTGGACATGCTGGCCCGGAACACGACCTGGACCTTTGATCGCGATGTAAAGCTTGGCTTTGAGTTCGCGGGCGTCAATTTCTATGATGGCCAGGGTTTCATGGTGCGCAAGGATCTGGGCGTCAAATCCGCCCTGGAATTGGATGGCGCCACGGTTTGCGTCACCACCGGCACCACCACGGAACTGAACCTGGGTGATTATTTCACCGCCAACAACATGAAATATGTGCCGGTGGTGTTCGAAAAATCCGACGAAATCCGCGCCGGCTACATAGCCGGCCGCTGCGATGCCTACACGACGGACCGCTCCGGTCTGGCCGCCCAACGTTCGCAGATGCCGAACCCGGACGCCCACGTGGTGTTGCCCGAAGTGATCTCGAAAGAGCCCTTGGGCCCACTGGTCCGTCATGGCGACAACGTCTGGGGCGACGTGGTGCGCTGGACCCTGAACGTCATGATCATTGCCGAGGAAAAAGGCCTGACCTCCGCCAACGTGGCCAGCATGAAAAGTTCCACCTCGGATCCCGAAGTCAAGCGTTTGCTGGGCGTTAGTGGCGAATATGGCGCCCGTCTTGGCCTGCCCAATGATTGGGCCTTCAACATCATCAAGCAGGTCGGTAATTACGGCGAGTCCTATGATCGCAATATCGGCCCGAATACGCCGATTGCACTCACTCGCGGCGTAAATGCACCTTGGAACAACGGCGGCATCCTCTATTCGCCTCCCTTCCGTTGAGCAAAACTTGTCGATCAATACGATGACGTTTGTCTAGGCGAAGACGCGCCCAACCCCAATTGGTTTAGGTTGGGCGCGTCCCGTCCCGACGGCGGTCGTCATATTTGATTTGGGCCGGTGACCAAGGGTCAAGCCATATAAGGTAGATCCAGCAGGCTGATCGCCGGACGAGCAGACTATATATAAGGCACGGGTGGCGTGATGGCGGTAGCCGAGGGAGGGGTAAAACCCGTTAAGGCGTCGTTTTTCTATGATGCGCGCGTCCGCGCCGTAATTTATCAGGTCGTCATGGCCGCTTCCGTGGTGTTTTTCTTCGTCTGGCTGACCAATAATACACTGAACAATCTTGAAACCAGGGGCATCGCCAGCGGCTTCGCGTTCCTGGACCATCCCTCCGGATTTGGCGTTCCATTCTCCCTTATCGAATATTCCGAGGCCTCGCCCTACAGCAGGGCGTTCCTGCTCGGTGTGTTGAACACGCTATTTGTTTCCATTATCGGCATCATATTCGCCACCATTCTTGGCTTTGCACTGGGCGTCATGCGCCTGTCCAAAAATTTCCTGATTTCCAGGCTGGCGGCGATTTATCTGGAAACCTTCCGCAACATTCCCCTGCTGCTGCAAATGTTGTTCTGGTATATCGGGGTGTTGCAATTGATGCCGCGGCAACGCAGTTCAATCATTTTCTTCGACAATATATTTATCAATAACCGCGGCATCTTTTATCCGGCGCTACAGGCCGAGTCCGGTTTCATGGCGATACCCATTGCGTTTCTGGTGGGCATCGTCGCAACCATTGTCTTGCGGAGTTGGGTAAAACGCCGGCGCGATGCCACCGGTCAGGGTTTTCCCACCGTCTGGGTCGGCCTTGGCCTGATATTCGGCCTGCCGCTCATCATGGCGCTGGTAACCGGCACGCCCTGGACCTGGAGCCTGCCGCGGCTGCAGGGCTTCGGTTTCAAGGGCGGCTCCGTGATCATTCCCGAATTTCTGGCCTTGTTGCTGGCCTTGACCATCTACACCGCCGCCTTCATCGGCGAGATCGTGCGGGCGGGCATTCAGGCGGTGTCCCGCGGCCAAACGGAGGCGGCGCACGCCCTGGGTATCAAGCCGGGCACGACCTTGCGTCTGGTGATTGTTCCCCAGGCCATGCGCATTATTATTCCGCCACTGATTTCCCAGTATCTGAACCTGACCAAGAATTCATCCCTGGCGCCCGCGATCGGCTATCCGGAAATGACCCAGGTGTTCGCGGGCACGGTCTTGAACCAATCGGGCCAGGCCTTGGAATGCATGGCCATGGTGATGGGAACTTACTGCCTCATATCATTGAGCATTTCCGGCTTGATGAACTGGTACAACGCGCGCGTCTCGTTGGTGGAGATGTAGCGCCATGAGCCAGTCGGATTTCGGCGAAACCGCGGCGGTTTTCACGCCAAAACCAGACCGTCCGCCGCCCGCCAGCACCGTTGGCGTGGTCGGTTGGGTACGGGCCAATCTGGTGCCCGATTGGTTCAACGGGATTCTCACGCTGCTTGCCGTGCTGCTTTTGTACGCCCTGATACCGCCGGTCGTGAATTGGGCCGTGCTTGACGCTCATTTCATCGGGGAAGGCCGGGCGGCCTGCAAGCCGAACGTCAAATTTACCTATGAAAGGGTCACGACGACGGGATATCTTCCCGACGGCAGCACCATGGAAGTGCAGGTCAACGCGGAACGCATCGCCGTTCCCGAAGGGGTGACGCCGAATTTCCGTTGGGAACGCAAAATGGTCGAGGGCGTGGTCCGCGCCACGGGCCGGGAATTCGCCAAGTATGTGGTCGAGAAGGACGTCGTGATCGAGGGCGCCTGCTGGGTTTTTATCGGCATCCGCTTCGATCAGTTCATCTATGGCTTCTATCCCAGGGCGGAACGCTGGCGGCCGACATTGGTGATCGGCGTTGGTCTGCTGTTGATCTTCTACCTGTTGACCGACGGCATGCCCCAGCGCGGGCGGGTCGCCGCATTCGCGCTGATCCCGTTTCCCGTCATTGCCTACATCCTGTTCGCGGGCGATATGTTCGGACTGGAAAAAGTGTCGAATTCACTGTGGGGTGGTCTGTTGCTGACCATCATCATATCGGCGGTCGCGATCGCCGGCGCCCTGCCCCTAGGCATCGCGCTGGCCCTGGGACGGCGCAGCACGATGCCGGTCATTAGATGGTTTTGCATTATCGTCATCGAATTCTTCCGCTCGGTGCCCATGATCACCATTCTTTTCATGGCCATGGTGGTGCTGCCGCTGTTCCTGCCGCCGGGCACAAGGTTTGATCAACTGGCGCGAGTCCTGATCGGCGTGACACTATTCATCGCGGCCTATACGGCCGAAGTGGTGCGCGGCGGTTTGGCGGCCCTGCCCAAGGGTCAATACGAGGCGGCGAACGCCCTGGGCCTGGGTTATTTCAAGATGATGCGTTTGATTATTCTTCCGCAGGCCCTGCGCATCATGATCCCGGCGATCGTCTCGCTGTTTATCGGCATCTTCAAGGATACCACCTTGGTGCAGATTGTCGGCTTGAATGATTTACTGACCATGGTGCAACTGGCCGTGACGGATGCCCAGTGGATCGGCCTCTCCAAGGAGGGCTATTTCTTCTGCGGCTTCGTATTCTTTGTCTTCTGCTTCGGCATGTCGCGGTATTCCATGTACCTCGAACGCAAGCTCCACACCGGCCACTAGCAGGCCCGGAGAAGGATGGGAAATTCATGAGCGCCACGGACACGGATCTTGACGTTGAAGTCGATCAGTCAAAAATGAAGATCTCGGACGAGATCGCCATTCAGATTACGGATATGAATAAATGGTACGGCTCGTTCCATGTCCTCAAGGATATCAATCTGACCGTACATCAGGGCGAACGCATCGTCGTCTGCGGGCCGTCGGGCTCGGGCAAATCAACGCTGATCCGCTGCATCAACCGCCTGGAAGAACATCAGCAGGGACAAATCCTGGTGGATAATGTGGAGCTGTCCAACGATTTAAAAAATATCGATGCCGTGCGGCGCGAGGTCGGCATGGTGTTTCAGCATTTCAATTTGTTCCCCCATTTGACCGTGTTGGAAAATTGCACGCTTGCGCCCATCTGGGTACGCAAGATGCCCAAGGTCGAGGCGGAGGAAATCGGCATGCGCTTTCTGGAAACCGTGCGCATCCCCGAACAGGCCCATAAATATCCGGGCCAGCTTTCAGGTGGGCAGCAACAGCGCGTCGCCATCGCCCGGGCGCTGTGCATGAACCCGCGCATCATGCTGTTTGATGAAGTCACCTCGGCGCTCGATCCCGAAATGATCAAGGAAGTGCTGGAGGTGATGATCCGGTTGGCCGAGGAGGGCATGACCATGATCGTCGTCACCCACGAGATGGGTTTCGCGCGCAAGGTCGCCAACCGGGTGATCTTCATGGACATGGGCGAAATAGTCGAACAGAACGAACCGGAAGAATTCTTCAGCAACCCAAAATCCGACCGTACCCGCTTGTTCCTGAGCCAGATACTGTCCCATTAGGTCCGTCCGTTTGGGAGACGGTGGGCGTTGGCGGATACTCTTGACGAATCGTTACCTGTAACGGTATATGTTACCTGTAAAGAATTTTGTACGGAAATCCCCAAACTCATGAGCACCAGCGCGGAACGGCAGAGACGGCGGCGGGCCCGATTGCGCCGCGAAGGCAAGATCGATGTCTCGGTATCGGTGCCCTATGAACGGCGGAATGCGTTGCGGGAATATGCGCGAATGCTGAATGAAAACGAGAGTGCGCCCAAGGATGACGACCGTTTGCGGACAATTCTCCGCAGCCTAAAATCCATGAAGTCGGCCCTGCGAGAGGCGGGCGTGTTGCATGCTGGCGTGTTTGGCAGCGTTGCACGGGGAGACGGTGGCCCTAAAAGTGATCTAGATGTATTGATCGATATCGATGCTGATCGGGTTGGGGGGATGGTGAAATATATCAAGATTTGCGAGACAGTACAGTTGGGTTTAAATCAGTTTGTTCCGAATTTAAGTGTGGACGTGGTAAATCAGAAATATCTGAAACCAGGCATCCGAGAAGCGGTCGAACGGGATTCTATATATGCCTTCTAATCAACCGGCTATTCGGCTCGCGGACATCATTGAAAATGCGGAGCGCATTCGAGAGTACACTTCGGGTCTAAAATACGAAGCGTTTCTTCAAGACCGAAAGACCATGGACGCCGTGGAACGTTGTTTTGAAAGGATAGCGGAAGCTTCGCGAAAACTCGGCAATCGTTTCGACGACACTTATCCTGAACTTGAACTCCGATCTCTGCGCGGATTTGGCAGCGTTTTACGACATGACTACGACGGTGTGGCACCGGATCTATTATGGCTATTCAAGGAACGGGAATTACCTGGTTTGGAAGCCATGGCCCGTGTTGAATTGGCCAAGTTAGAAAGTTGAATTGCTAATTTAGGCAAAATCCAAAATATTGTCCGGATCCTGCCACGGCGCCGGGACCTCGCGGCGGTCGTAGGGGCGGTAGCCCATGCGCTGGTACATGGGCAGGGCCTTGGGGTGGTCCGGGGTGCAGGTGTTGACGGTGATGCGGTCCGGCTCCTTTTGCCACATCATATCGATGGCCTGGACCAGCAGATAGGGGCCCAGCCCAAGGCCAATGTAATCGGGCATGATGCCGAAGTAGGCCAGATCCACATTTGCGCCATCGCGGGCGTCCAATTCGTAAAATCCCGCCGGCGCGCCGCCCACGTAGAGGACGAATATTTCCACCGCCTCGTCCTGGATGATCGCCATCAATTCCTGGTCCGATAATTTCTTGCGGTCGGTCCAGTACCAGGGCCGGCCCACGGCGTCATAAAGGTAACGATAGAACCCGGTGGTGACGTCATGGGCGCCCATCAGGGCATATTTCTTGGCCTTCGGCACAATCTGGGGCAGGGAAGGGCGTTCGGTCATTTCCAGATAGGTGACGATGACCGGATCGTCGTCCATCTGGTGGCCCACGGGCAGGGCATTGCCGTCCAGCCGCCGGCTCATGGTGGTGACCGGCTCCACGCGATAGCCAAGGCGTTGGTAGAAGCCAACCACTTGGGTGTTGCCGCCACGGACCATCAAGTGAACCTTCGGCACCCCTTGGGCCTTGAGGCGCTCCTCCGCCGCCCGCACGATACGTTGGCCCAAGCCTTCTCCCTGCCGGTCCGGATCGACGGCGACATAATAGATCCAGCCGCGATGGCCGTCCTGGCCCACCATGGCCGTGGCCACGACCATGCCGTCATCTTCAAGGATCAGGATTTCACCATGACCGCCAGAGAGGCAAAAGGCGATATCCTTCGCCGGGTCGTTCAGGGGGTTTTGCAGCAAGCCCGCGCGGCGCCACAGATCGACGACGGCGGCTTCATCGGCGCTTTCGAAGTTGCGCAATTGCATGAATATCAGGTCACGACCGGGGTGTCGCCGCGGCCGCCCCACTCCGACCAACTGCCGTCGTACAGGGTATTTTGCTCATGGCCCAGGGCGGCCAGGCCCAACAACAGAACGGCCGCCGATACGCCCGAGCCGCAGGACGTCACCACGGGCCGGTCCAAATCCACGCCGGCGTCGCTGAACAGCGCCCGCAACCGCTCGGGCGACCGCAAGGTACCGTCGCCGTCCAGCAATTTGTCATAGGGCAGATTGTGGGCGCCCGGCATATGCCCCGAGCGCATGCCCGCGCGTGGTTCGGGAGCAGTGCCGTCGAACCGGCCGGCGCCGCGGGCATCGACAATTTGCGTCTCGCCGCCTTGTTCGATCAGGTTCAGCATATATTCGATGGAGCGCACTTTGTCCGGCTGGTAATCGGCGCAAAAGCTGGCGGGCGCCGGGACGGCGGCCGTACTCTCGAGCCTGCGCCCCTCTGCTTGCCATTTGCCGAAACCGCCGTCCAGGACGGCTACTTTGTCATGGCCAAAGGCGCGAAACATCCACCACACCCGGCAGGCCCCGGTCAATTTTCCGCCATCGTAGGTGACAACCATATCATCATTGCCGATGCCCAGGGCGCCAACCGCGTCGGCAAAGGCCTTGCCGTCGGGAAACATATGCGGCGGATCGCCGCCCGGCGCGCAAACAACATCGATATCGAAACGTTGCGCGGAGGGAATGTGGGCGCCGGCGAATTCCGCCGCCGCGTCCCGGTTCTCCGCCGGTAAATAGAACGAGCCGTCCAGTACCTTTGCCTGTTCCAGATGGTCGGCCAGCCAGGTTGTGGACACCGTTGGCGTATTATTCATAATTAACC
>JAYGEB010000476.1:0-2686 GCA_046582595.1 Alphaproteobacteria bacterium
TGCCGCCTGGGCCAGTTCCGGTTCCTTCAGCCTGGTGCGCCAGGTACCGGGCAGGCGGTCCAGAAAATCCTCCCGGAATTGTTCGGGCGGCGTGGTGGCCCGCAGCCAGTGCAGTTTGTGGGTGCTGATCGCCTTGTCCTCGGCCAAGGGTCGGGAGGAAACGAAAAATCCCGCCTGCAAGCCTCTTGGCGCCAAGACCTCACGGGCCGCATGAACGTGATCGACCATGCCGTCGTCGAAAGTCAGAAAAAATGCCGGGCCCGGCAGGCGGTCATGGCCGGCGGCATAGTCGGCGAACTCCTCGATGCTGGCCGGGTGCAGGGCCGCCAGCAGGCCATCCACCTGATGGGCGAGGGCGGCCATGGAAATGGGGTGTATGCCGGGATGGGGGTGGCCATGGGGATCGCGAATATAATGATAATTGATCAACAACAAGGGCGTCATGGGGCGGCCCCCGCCTCGATCCGCGCGAACAGCGGCCCCAGGCCGCGCGCCGCCACGATGTCACGGACCAAGGCCATTTCATCGTCCGTTAGGCTTTGGCGGCCCAGACCGATCCGGTCGCCGCTCAAGGGCCTGGCGATCTGTTCCAGGGTGGTGGAGGAATGGCCGGTCAGTCCCAGCACCCGTTCGTGTTCCTCTGCCTTGCCGTCGAAACGGCCGACCGCATCCTCCCAATCCTCGCCCAAAAACCCCAGCACCTCTTTCATTTGCCCCACCGGGTCACGGACCAGCGCCTCGTAATACAGTTCCAGATAATTGCCGGCGTCGAGCGGCAGCTCACGCTTAAAACGTTCCACGTCGGCCTGGAAATCGCACCACAGATTGGCGTAATCCTCGACCCCGCCATACTTGCCGCCGCGCCGGAACGAGGCGAAGACATCCCGCGGGCCGCGGATGACATGGATAATCCGCGCCTCCGGCCAATGGGCGAGGATGCGGTCCATGTGACGGATATTACCGGTGGTCTTTTCGGCCCAGCGCCGCTTGCCCTCACGGTCCCTGACCCGGTTCATGAACAGATCCAGAAACCCCGGCGCATCGCCGGCCGCCGCCATCATGGCGTCCACCAGTTCGGGGTCAATTTCGAAAAAACCGCCGATGCGATGCAAGTACGCCCCTAGCGGCTCCCCACCGCGGGCTTGTTGATTGGGCCAGTCCATATCGAACCAGTGGGTTTCCAGACCCGAGGCGATGGCCGAATGCTGGGACAGCATGGCCCGGAACAGAGTGGTGCCCGAGCGCATCAGGCCGCCGATGAATATGGGTGCGGTGTTGGTCAAGATCGGCTCATGTTATCCGTCAGGCTAAGGTTTGGCGGCTCGCGCGCATTCGGACTATATAGAGCCATGTCCTGGTTCAAGCAAAAACTCAGCATCGCCTACCGTCAGGCGGGCCTCGCCGTGCTCAACGGCCAAGGCCGCCGGGCCTTGCGCCGCCTCGGCTATCTGGCCCTGTTCGATGCCCGGCCGGGCGACGCCAAGCCGCCCGTCTGGTCCGATTTATGGGCCATATACAGCCAGGTCCGCGAACGCAAACCGAAAATATTGCTCGAATTCGGCAGTGGCTGTTCCACCATCATCTTCGCCCAGGCCCTGGCCGATAATACGGCCGAGGGGGCGCCGGGTTATTTGTATTCGCTGGATGCGGACGCCCATTGGGGTCAGGTCACCATCGATTCCCTGCCCGGACACCTGCGCCGCTATTGCGATATCACGTTGACCGAACGTGTCGAGGCGCAACTGGGCGAGACCCCGGTCTGGCGTTTCGCCCAGGTGCCGGACGTCGTGCCGGACATGATCTATCTGGATGGCCCAGCCCTGACGCCGGAGCGGCGGGCGGCCATCGACGTATTGGATATGGAGGAACATTTCCCGGCCGGTTTCCGCCTGTTGGTGGACGCCCGGACCTTCAACTGCCGCCTGTTGGAGCGGTATTTCAAGCGCCGCTATACGAGGCGCCACATGACCGTGCCAAAAATGACCATTTATGATCTTCTGCCGGACCGCCCCGGATAGGCGGGATTTTCTGGAAAGTTTGACCATGTCAGTGACATCGAGACTGCTTCGCGGGGTGCCTGGACTGTCTGCTCTGAACAACGGCTTGTTCCGTCCCATGAAGGAGGGAGCGAAATGGCTGCTGCCCTCCTACCGGCGGTGGCACAAGAGTTATGGCGAGTTCACCGCCCAAATGCCCCACATCAGGGACTACGAAGGCGCCAAGCCGTCTCTCTGGCTGCCCTTTGTGATGGACGCAATGGAGCCGAATCTGACGACCATGGCCATGAACTCCGATGCCATGGGCTTCCGTTTTACCATCGATGGCGGCGGCGAAAGGCTGTCGCCGCAATCCGCAGTGGGCCAGCCGGTCTCGTTGTTCATCGGCGGTTCCACGGCCCTGGGCGTCGGCGCCACGACCGATGCCATGACCATACCTTCGCTGTTGACCCAGGGACGGGGCGAGCCGTGGTTTAACCTTGGTATCAGGGGCTGCACCATTGCCCAGAATCTGATCCAGTTCATGGTCTTCCGGCCACAGATCGGCAAGGTGCGGCGCATCGTCCTATTCGCCGGTTGGAACGAGGTCAATGGCTTTATCATGTCGCCGCTGTTCACCCGCTACTATGGCGCCTTCCACGGCTTCATGCGGTATTTTGAAGCCATGAACGGCGGCAAGCTGGACATCA
>JAYGEB010000489.1:0-2842 GCA_046582595.1 Alphaproteobacteria bacterium
GATTTCTCATGGCCTACAATCACGCCAAAAGATTGAAGACCCTAAAAGGCCTCACTCCACACGAATACCTCTGCAAATGCTGGACAGAACAGCCAGAACGATTCAAACTAAACCCAATCCATCACACACTGGGACTAAACAGCTAGGGTGCGGTGACTGAAATACGTTACCTTCGGGCCATGCGGGACGGCGAAAAAATCTTACCCCTACGGCTGCGCGGCCTGTCGGCCCGGTTGCTGGTCCTGACCGCCGCTTTCGTCATGCTCTCGGAGGTGTTGATTTATGTGCCTTCGATCGCCCGGTTCCGGCTGACCTTCCTGGAAAACCGCATCGCGGATGCCCATTTGGCCTCCCTGGCCTTGAAGGTGACCCAGGACAATCTGGTTTCAAAATCGTTGGAGTTAGAATTGCTGGCCAACGCCATGGTCCGCGGCATCGTTCTGAAGCGGCGGGAGGCCCGCACTATGATGTTGATGGAGGACATGCCGCCGGAAGTGGACGCGGTCTATGACCTGCGTGGGGTCACGGCGCTGCAATTGATCGTGGATGCCTTTGGCACCTTGGCCCAGGGCCGGCGAATCCTGCGGGTGTATGGCGATTTCCCCGACCAGTCCGAGGGCAGCATCGAAGTGATTATCGACGAGGCGCAACTGCATGGCGCGATGATTGATTATTCCACCAACATCATGAAGCTGTCCCTGGTTATCTCGCTGTTGACCGCCGGCCTGGTCTTCCTCTCCCTGCAGCTGTTGTTGGTCGCGCCCATGCGGCGCATCACCGCCTCCATGGTGGCCTTCCGCAAGGCGCCGGAAAATGCCACCGCCATGATCGACGACAGCAGCCGGAGCGAC
Source organism: Alphaproteobacteria bacterium (assembly GCA_046582595.1). Lineage (GTDB taxonomy): Bacteria > Pseudomonadota > Alphaproteobacteria. Next base: position 852 of record JAYGEB010000489.1, read on the forward strand.
GAGATCGGTACCGCGCAACGGGAATTGCGGCACATGCAGGATGATTTGCGCGCCGCCCTGGCGCAGCGCACGCGCCTGGCCGCCCTGGGCGAGGCGGTGAGTAAGATAAATCACGATCTGCGCAATATTCTGGCGACGGCGCAGTTGGTCTCGGACCGCCTCGGCGATGTCGAGGATCCCACCGTGCGCCAGGTCGCCCCGCGCCTGATGCAGTCCATCGACCGCGCCATCAATCTGTGCAGCCAGTCGTTGAGTTTCGGCCGGGCCGATGAAGCCGCGCCCAATCCCGAAACCGTCGCCTTGCGGGAACTGGCCTAGGATGCTGTCGCCTTCGCCGGTTTACCGGGCGATGGCGCCATCGCCTGGCGCAACGACGTACCGTCCGGCCTGGCGCTCATGGTGGACCGCGAGCAGATTTTCCGCGTGCTGATGAATTTGGCCCGGAACGCCATCCAGGCCATGGTCCCCGGCCGCGACGGCGGCCGGATCGCTATTACCGCCGAGAGGAGCGGGACCAGCGTCGTCATTGAATTCAGCGACAACGGACCGGGCCTGCCGGATAAGGCGCGGAAGCATTTGTTCGAGGCCTTTACCGGATCGGCGCGGGCCGGGGGCACCGGCCTGGGCCTGGCCATCGCCAAGGAATTGGTGCTGGCCCATGGCGGTGATCTGTCCCTGGTGAAAAGCGATGGGACGGGCACGGTATTCCGCATTGAGTTGCCGGGCGCGCCGCCATGACACCACCGACGCCGTCGAGCCCGCCGGCTCCGTTGTTGGTGTTGTTCACGGATTTCGGCGCGCGCGGCCCGTATATGGGGCAAATGCGGGCGGCCCTGCTGCAAAACGCCCCTGGGGTGCCCATCATCACCTTGTTCGCCGATGCGCCGGCATACGATGTCCGCGCGGCGGCTTACCTGCTGGCCGCCTATGCCCCCGACATGGGAGAGGGCGCGGTCTTTGTCTGCGTCGTCGATCCCGGCGTCGGCGGCGATCGCCCGCCCATGGTGCTGCGGGCCGGCGGGCAGACCTTCGTCGGCCCCGGCAATGGCTTGTTCGAAATCATCGCCCGCCGGGCGGAATTATTCGAGGCGCGGCGTATCGTCTGGCAACCCGGCAGACTTTCGCCGTCGTTTCATGGCCGGGATCTGTTCGCTCCCATGGCGGCCGCCCTGGCGCGGGGCGACGAGGCCGAGGCCGTGGCCATGGACGACGGAGAATGGCGCCGCCGCGACTGGCCCGACGATCTGGCCCAGGTGATCTATCTGGACCATTTTGGCAACGCCATCACCGGCCTGCGCGCCGCCATGCTTAGGCCCGGTCAGGTCTTGAGCGCCGGCGAAGCGTGCCTGTCCCAAGCCCGGACCTTCTCCGGCGTCCCCATTGGCCAGGCATTTTGGTATGAGAACGCCAACGGCCTGGTGGAATTCGCCGTCAATCAGGGCAGCGCGGCCCGGCAATTGCAACTCGAACCCGGCGCCGAAATTGGCATTCTTTAAGGCGTGCCGATCCGATTAATACAGACACCCACTACATATAGTGTTGCCGACACATCCTTTTTACGGCAGCAACGTACCAATTGCTGCCATATTTCTCCGTATATGATGCACATAGATTCCCTTATCGCTGGCGGCTACCTTGATCGAAACCGCCAAGCTCAAAGGCGTCGATTCGCAAGCCTGGATCACCAACATTCTCGGCAAAGTTGGCTTTTGGCGAAAATGTCGCTCCTCAGAATTTTCGAGTATTGCAACAATATCCACCCAAGACCGAGCCAAATTAGGGCATGCTGATGGAGCGCTTTTACCTTCATAGCGAGTCGGCCGGGAAAGGTACGGCGCGGACGGTGCCAACCGGATTGAGCCCGACGTTTGGTCAATTTTCGCCTCGCTTTCGAACGCAGATGAGCTACATTTCTATAAAATTCACTTGTTTGATCATCTATTGATAGTGGCATGCAATCCCGAGCATGCGCCCGAGAATTTATCGAGTTT
>JAYGEB010000132.1:0-1598 GCA_046582595.1 Alphaproteobacteria bacterium
GGCCCTGTCCAACGGCTGTTTTCGACGGAGAACGGCATCCAAAAAATCGAGCGCCAGCGACCGGGAGGACGGCTTAAGGATTTTAGGCGCGGTCATGTGCCAGTCATGCCCCACCGGCGCCCCCGCTGGCAACAGTCATTAAAAAAAACAAGCCGGTTCTGGCGGTTCCACTGGTTCCGAGGGGGGGTGCGCACGGCTTGGCTTTGGCAGGTTAAGGGACTAGTGTTCCCACCGGCCATTCTGGGTATTCCATGGCGGGGCATTCCACGGGCGCAATAATTAATTCATTGCCGTGAACCAAACACCAACATCTAAATTCCACAGTGGGCACGTCCTGGGCGCGGCGGCGGTTTTGTTCGTGCCGATAGCGGTCCTGTTGGCCAAGGGGATCGCGCCGCTTTTTGCCGTGGCGGGGATATTTATTCTTGTCTTGGGGTTTATTCGCGACCGCGCCCTATCGGTCACGCGGGGGCCGGTTTCCTTGGCCCTGGCGGCGTTGTCGGCATGGGCGTTGGTCACCTGGTTCTGGTCCATCACCCCCGATGAAACCCTGAAAACCGGAATATCCCTGGCCGCGACCCTGTTCGGCGGCGCTGTCCTGTTTGCCGCCGGCGCCCGCCTCGGCAGCCGGGAAAAGGAAACCTTCCGAAACGGCATCATCCTCGGCGGCGTCATTGGGTTTCCGCTGATCGCCTTTGAATTTACAACCAATGCCTGGTTGTCGCAGTTCCTTTATGGATTGGCGGGCAAGTCCCTTTTCCTGGTCAAAGGCGGTTACTACACTCGGGCCTTGAATCCGGGCATGGCGGCGACGGCTATTTTTTTTCTGGCCGTGGGCGTTGGCGGTGTGGTGGCGCTTTAGAGGCCCCGCCGCCGGGATTGGAGTGGTTGCTGCATTCGTGGTTATTTTATTGACCGATTCGGACTCGGTGATCTTAGGCCATGGCGTCGGCGCCGCGGTGTTTGCCCTAAGCCTGGCACTGCCCAGGATCATGCCCTGGGTTATGGGCGCGGTGGTTGCCACAGGCGTGGTGATGGCGCCGATGATTCCGGACCGCTTGCCCGATCCGTTTCAAAAAGGACCGCACCTTTCCTGGCTGACGCCGTCGGCGGCCCTACGGCTGATAATCTGGCGGACGGCGGCGAAGCATATCAAAGAGAAACCGGTTCTCGGTGGTGGCTTCGACACCGCGCGGGGGCTCTACAGCAAGAAGGACAGGGTCTATTACAAGTTCCCCGATGAAATCGTCGGAAGGCCGTGGGGCCCGGTAAAGTACGAACCCATTCCGCTTCATCCCCACAACGGCATTCTTCAGGTGTGGCTGGAATTGGGGGCGGTGGGGGCGGTTATCCTGTTGGTACTTCTTCTGTCTGTTGTCCGCGGCATTCAGCGTCTCGTTGGCGACCGGGTGAACAAAGCGGCCGCCTTGGCGGCGATGACGACGGGACTAACCATCGGCTCGATCAGTTTCGGCGTCTGGCAGAGCTGGTGGCTGAGCTCGATCCTGCTCGGCGGCGCATTCATGGCCGCGTTGCTGGGGCCGATTGACGGAACCGGACCCGTCTCCGAAAGCCCCGCATCCGAAAAAGACGAAATC
>JAYGEB010000141.1:0-2105 GCA_046582595.1 Alphaproteobacteria bacterium
AACCTCGATGTCATGCGCGGCGATGCCTACAAGGCCATCGCATACGAAAATCTTTCGGCCTGGTCGAAACGGGTCACCGGAACGTGCGAACTTTTATTACGGTTTGAAGGAACGCAGCTCACGCCGGGCGAGGAGACCGCGCCGGAGGGCGCCGGCGGCCTGCTGCTCAACGCCATGAACGTCACGGCGGAGGCGGAAGAGGAATTCAATGCCTGGTACGACGAGGAGCATTTGCCCGCCCTCTCGGCCGTTCCCGGCACCTTGGCGGCGCGGCGTTACCGCTCGGGCGAGGACCCGGAGGGCACCCACCGCTATGTGGCGATCTATCATCTGACATCGCCCGAGGTAACCCGGAGCGAGGCATGGAAGGAGGCCGCCGAAACCCCCTGGAGCGCCAAAATCCGCCCCCACTTCCGCGACCGCATCCGGATCATGACGAAACGTTACGTGCGGGGCGCCTGACCCGCGCTACGCTTCCGGCGTGTCCTTGGGCTCGGTCGCCCGCATGGCGGGACGCAGGCGGAACCCATCGTACCACAGGCTCAGATCCGGCCGGCCGGGCCTGAAATCCGCCAGCCAATCGCGCCAATCCTGGTAGCCGCAGGCGATGGCGGCGGTGATCTGCGCCAGGTTGGGCACGGCGCCAGCCGTCAGTTCCAATTCGCCGGCCCGTTCCTCCATATGATCAAAACAGCGGGCGATCCGGTCCCGTTGTTTTTGCAGATAACCTTCGGAACGGGCGGCATCGGGGCGCAGCATTTCAGCCCGCATGCCAACCTGCGCCTCCAAGAGGCCGTCGGCGACCGCATACAGGGACCACATGGGCCATTGACGGGCACCGGGCGGTATCACCGCGGCGGCCTCGGCTTGCTCGTTCAGATGTTGGCAAATCAATGTGGAGCAGCCCAGGGCGACGCCGTCATCGGTGATCAGGGTGGGAATTCGGGCCACCGGATTGGCCTCGGCCAGGCCGGCGGTGAAGGCAACCGTCGCATAGCCCCATTCATGCGGCCAGGTCGTGGGCGCGACCTCGATCAACTCCCACAGGCCCAATTCCCGCGCGGCAACGGCAACCTTGCGGGTAAAGGGCGAGGCCGGCGTCCAGAATAGCCGCATGGATTTTCCTAAACCCGGGCCCGCGATGATTTACAAAACCGCATCGGCGATACGTTCCAGTTGCGCGCCCATTTCCGCCTCGGTTTCGACATATTCGGGCCGCACCACCACGCGGTCGGCACCGGCATCCAAAAGCGAGCGGAACAGCGCCCGGTCCGGTTCCTGGCCGTACACGGTAATGGTGATGGATTTCGGATCACGCCCGGCCTCCGTGGCCATGGCGTCGAGTTGTTTCCGGGCATCCTCCAACGCCGCCGGAGTGACCCGGTTCGGCAACCAGCCATCCGCATGATCCACGACCCGCCGCAATACATTCTTTGCCGCGCCGCCGATCAAGATTGGCGGATAGGGTTTCTGCACCGGCTTGGGATAAGAGCGGACGGGGGGGAAGTCGAAGTATTTGCCGTGATGCTCCGCCTCCTCCTGGGTCCAAAGTTTTTTCATGACATCAAGGGCCTCGCGGGTCTGGCTCCATCTGTGGGCGAAGTCGCCGCCCATGAGTTCGGTCTCCTCCCGCAGCCAGCCGGTGCCGATGCCGAACAAAAACCGCCCGCCGCTGTAAAGATCGAGAGTGGCGATTTCCTTTGCCAGCAACAGCGGATTGCGTTCCGGCACCAGGGTGATGCCGGTCGCCAGCTTGATGCGGGTGGTCACGGCGGAGGCCCGCGCCAGGGCGATATAGGGTTCGGTGAAATGAGAATAGGTCCAGGGGATCTCTCTGCCGGTGGCGGGAAAGGGGCTGTCCGAATGCACGGGAACCGCCGGATGTTCGGCATACCAGATCGAATCAAAGCCCAGATCCTCGGCCTTTTTGGCCATGAAAGCGGGGTCGATGTTGTAAGCGGGCAAGGGAACCGAAGTACCAATTGTCATGTCAAATCCATCAGGCTGGGTTGCAGGCAGAATTCGGGAGCCAAGTATTGCACAGGCCAGGCCTTTACCTAATGGCCGAGATAGGTACCGCCGTTTATGTGGATACACTGACCAGT
>JAYGEB010000155.1:0-1646 GCA_046582595.1 Alphaproteobacteria bacterium
GGATGTCACGCTGGCAACGCTCCAACATCGTGGTTTCAAAGATCGAGACGGCGCCCAGCATGGTGGTGATGTTGTCCAATACCGTGCGTGCCGTGTCGGCTACGAGCGCACAAGCCAAACGCAGGCCGGAACGAGCCGCGATGAGGGCCTCGCCGCCCACGTCCACGGCGGCCATCAATTCGATCATAGCCTCCACCAACAGGGCTCTCGCCGCCCTGATCAAGGCTTCGCACCGGCCAAATTCCGTTTGCACGGTTTCCTGGTCGCGCAGCAGCATGGCGTTGCCCCGGCGGCCTTTTCGGCTCGCGATTTCAGCGGCGCAGGTCATCGCGCCACGCGCCATGCCAAGCGGAACGACGGAAACGGTCCAAGGGAAAATTGACTGCGTGGGGAGGCGGTAGAGGACGTCGTCCTCGGTGGCCGGGCAGTCCAAATAGGAATGCGAATACCGCTCTGGTACAAACAGCTCCTTGACCTCGAAGTCGTTGCTTCTCGTCGCTTTCAACCCGGACACGTGCCAGGTATCGATGATCTCGACGTCGGGGGCATTGAAGTAACAGGCGATATGCCGCGGGTTCTTTTTACCGTCGGTATCGGCCATCGCGCACCGGCCCATGAACCAGTTGGCATGGTTGCTGCCGCTGCCAAAGGTCCAACGGCCCGAAACCAGGTATCCACCGTCATGGGGTGTGGCGACGCCGTTTGGCATTGTGCCACTGACCATGAACGCCTTGGGGTCTTCGAACATTTCACGCGCGACCACCGGGCCAAGATAACCCGCGACACGGCTCATGCCCGCCCCGTTGCCCACCAGCCAGCCCACCGAGCCATCGAGCGCGGCGGCCTCTTCGACAATGTCCATGAACTCCAGTGGAGAAAGCTGCGGGCCGCCAAGGCTTCGCGGCGTCCAAAGCCGAAAAAGGCCCGCCTCCGCCAAAGCGGCGAACACCGGCTCGGGCAGGCATCGCTCGCGATCAAAACTTTGCCGATGTTCGGCAATAAGAGGCGCCAGGCCACGGACGGCCGAGATGAAATCGCTTGTTGTTGAGCTTGTATTCATATTGGCGTTTCCATATTTTGGCCGCGCGGCACGGCGTATGCGACAATGGTAATCTTATAATTGAACGCATCGCAATGAAATTCGCCCCGGAAATCCAATGCCGGCCAACCACTGGGATCATGATCGATGGCTGGTCGGGAGGGCGCGCGGGCGGTTCAGACCGTGCCTATCCGGTGAATGCGGACACCCACTAAATATAGATTTGCGGCCCACAATTTTTGCGGCGGCAATGTGCCAAAAGCGGAAATGGGGCTTCACTATTTGCACGCATGTATTCTCCGGATGCGGGGCCCTATTCTCCGTCCCATGTCGGAAGGAAACGCTCCCTTGTCCGAGGTTGACCTTGATGAAGAAACCGGCGGCATCTTCATTCCCGATCTAGAGAAAATTGAAAGGGCCGGCAGGCATGTGCTGTCCCTCATCAACGACATCCTGGACCTCTCGAAGATTGAAGCCGGCAAGATGGACCTTTATTTTGAGTCTTTCCTGGTTTCCGATCTGATCGAGGATGTTCAGCACACCATCCTCCCCCTGGTCCAGAAGAATGCCAACGAATTGGTCTTGCAGCTGGACGGCAATCTCGGCA
>JAYGEB010000182.1:0-5598 GCA_046582595.1 Alphaproteobacteria bacterium
ATGGAGGTGTTTACGGTAGCCTGCCTGTTCCTTTGACGTCGTCGACTCCTACGGCCCGACACTCCGGCTTACCAGCAGGTTGCCGTAGTCGTCGACGCGGGCCGTGTACTCGGGGTGCACGACCGTCGTAGAGTCCCTCTCCTCGACGATGGCCGGGCCGGGTACTTCGGCGCCCGCGGGCAGAGCGTAACGATCGTAGATCGAACACTCCGTAGGCCCGCCGGTCTCCTCGAAGTAGACTTCGCGGCGGCCGGTCAACGCCTCCGTCGCGTCGTGGCCAGACCGGTCGAGCCGTCTCAGCGCCGGCTTGACGATGACGCCGATGGCGGTGACGCGCAGGTTCACGACCTCGACCGGATCGTCGGGATTGTGATAGCCGTAATTGCGTTCGTGCGCGGCGAAGAACGCCCGCCGCAAAATATCCAGGCTGTTCCCGCCGCCATCCAGTTCCACCTGCAATTCATAGTTCTGGCCGATGTAGCGCATGTCCAGACTGAACTGTGTTTGCCGCGCCCCATCGGCAACGCCGGCGTCATCGAACCAGGCCGCCGCCCGGTCCGCCAGTTCGCTCAGATTGGCTTCGATGCCGGTCATGGCGGCGGGCGTCAGGGGCGTCAGGCGGCTGATGACGAAGCCTTCCCGCAAATCCGAAACCACCAGCCCGCGGGCACAGAGAATGCCGGGCGCGGGGGGTACCAGCATCCGGGTAATGCCGAGCGCCCCGGCCACGTCGGCGGCATGCAGCGGACCGGCGCCGCCAAAGGGCAAAAGCACGAAGTCGCGCGGGTCGTGGCCCCGCTCCACCGAAATCGCCCGGATGGCGCGCACCATGTTGGCGACCACGATCCCCAGCAGGCCATGGGCGGTGCGTTCGATGGTCATCCCGAGGCGCGCCGCCGCGCCGCCAAGGGCCGTCCGCGCCGCCGCTTCATCCAGGGCCATGCCGCCGCCCAGCAACCCTTGGGGCGAGAGCCGCCCCAGCACCAGATTGGCGTCCGAGACCGTCGGCTCCGTGCCGCCCAGGCCATAGCAGGCGGGGCCCGGCGAGGCGCCGGCGCTTTGCGGCCCCACCTTCATCAATCCATCCCGTTCGAACCAGGCGATGGAGCCGCCCCCCGCGCCCACGGCGTTGACATCGACGCTGGCCAGGCGAACCGGAAAGCCTTCGATCCAGCGGTCATGGGCCACCTCCGCCTCGCCCTCACGGATCAGGCAGACATCGGCCGAGGTGCCGCCCATGTCCAGGGTAATGACGTTGGCCAGACCGGCCGAGCGCGCCGCGTCGATGGCGCCCACGACACCCGCCGCGGGGCCGGACAGCGCCGTGCGTATGGGCAATTGCCGGGCCCGCGCCGGCGTCATCAGCCCGCCGGCGGATTGATTGATGCCCAGGGCCGCGTTGGGCATCATTTTGCCGACCCGGTCTTCGAATTCGCTCAGGTAGGAGGCCATGACGGGTTGCAGATAGGCGTTCAGAACCGTGGTCGAGAGCCGTTCATATTCGCGGAATTCCGGCTGCACCTCGGATGCGATGGAGATGTGCAGATCCGGCAGCGCGGTCTGTATGGCGTGGCGCAATTGCTGTTCGTGATCGGGATTTATGAAACCGAATATCAGGCAGATGGCCAGGCAATCGGCGCCACTGTCGCGGACCTCGGCCACGGCCCGTGCAATGGCCTCCGCCCGCAAGGGCCGGTGCACGGTGCCGTCGTACAAAACCCGCTCCGCCGCTTCCAGGCGCCTCTCGCGCGGCACCAGGGGAGCGGGATGGTCCTGTTGGAAGCTGAACATATGGGGGCGGATCTGGCGGCCGATTTCCAGCAGATCGCGGAACCCCTCCGTGACCAGCAGAGCGACCTTGCCACCGCGCCGCTGGAGCATGGCGTTGGTGGCGATGGTGGTGCCGTGGGAGAGGCGGCTGACCGCCGCTAAATCCCCGCCCATGGCCTGGGCCAGTTCTTCCAGGCCGCGCAGTACGGCGGTGGCGGGATTGTCGGGCGTCGAAGGCGTTTTGTGGATGTGCATGGCGCCGCTTTCATCGTCATGGACGTGAAAGTCAGTGAAGGTTCCGCCTACGTCTACGCCGATAATCCAGGACATGGTTCCGCCCGCAATTCTGCTCGGCTAGTGATAAACCAAGTTCGGCAGCCAGGTCGCCACGGACGGCCAGGTGATCAGCAGGACGATCATGGCCAACATGGCAAAGACGAACGGTATGGCGCCAATGGCCACGTCGTTGAACTTGCCCCCCCTGGTCCGGATGCCCTGCACCACGTACAGGTTGATGCCGATGGGCGGGGTGATCAACGCCGCCTCCATGAGCAGGGTGATCAGGATACCGAACCAGACATCGGAAAATTCCGGCACGCCCAACTTCATCACGATGGGAAAGACCACCGGTATCGTCGTCAGCATCATGGACAGGGTTTCCATGAACATGCCCAACAACAAATAGAAGCCCACGATCAGATAGATCGTCTGTACCGGCGTCAGCCCCAATTCAGCAATGAATTGCAGCATCGCCTGAGTGATGCCCATGAAGCCAAGGACGAAGTTCAGGAAGATCGCCGCGAACACGATCAACATGATCATGGCCGTGGTCCGCATGGTGCCTTCGAAGCAGTCCCGCAGCATGGAAATACTCAAGGTCCTGAAGGATGCGGCAATGATCAAGGCCACGACGACGCCAATGGAGGCCGCCTCCGTCGGCGTGGCGACGCCGGCGTAGATGGACCCGACCACGGCGGTAAACAGCACGATGGGGGGCAACAGATGGGGCAGGGTTCTGAAGCGGTCGCCCCAATTGGTTTCGATCTTGGTGCCGCCCCACGCCGGCTTCCAGATGCAGGCGAAGATAATCGTCAACATGAACAGCCAGGACAAAATAACGCCGGGAATAATGCCGGCGAGATAGAGTTCCGGCACCGAGGTGTCCGTCAACAGCCCGTAAATGATCAGATTAATGGACGGCGGCACCAATATACCCAAGGTGCCGCCCGCCGCCAGAGAGCCAAGAAACAGCCGTTCGTTATACTTCCTGGCCTGAATTTCCGGATAGGCCACGGTGCCGACCGTCGCCGCCGTCGCGACGGAAGACCCGGACGAGGCGGCGAAAATGGTGCAGGAGCCGATATTGGCATGCATCAGGCCACCGGGCAGCCAGGACAGCCATTGAATGACGGCGCCATACATGCGCCGGGCGATCCCGGCGCGCAGCATGATCTCGCCCAGCAGGATGAACATGGGCACGGCGACGAGAATAAAGTTCTTACTATTTTCCCAATAGATTTCCGCCAGGGCGGCGGTCAAACGCCCGTCCATGGCGACTTCATCCAAAACAAAAGTGAGAATACCAAGCACCGCCGCGACGGGCACGGCGGATAGTATAAGTACAAGCAGTCCTACGACGATTCCGATAACCATTGTCTTACTTCGTCCCCTCCGCGCCGTCGCCAACCGCCAGGACGACATCCTGACCGTGCGTTTCCTCTTTCATCACTTCAGCGATGGAGGGAACGCCAACGAGATTGGCGACCAGATCCCAATTGCGTTGCAGCAGGGCGACGATGGCGTAAAAAGTCATGAAAATAAGGGTCAGGAAAAACATCGCCAATCCCGCGAACCAGAACAATTGCGGGATCCACTGCGGCGTGCCGAGGGTGGTAATCGATACGGAGTTGTTGACGTAAGAATCAGTGAATGCCAGACCGGCGTAGTAAGTCATATAGGACATGTAATACAAAAACAGCAGACAGCCCACGACATCCAGCACGGCGGTCACCTGTTTTGGCAACCTGCTATACAGCGCGTCGATCCGCACATTGGAGCGATGCAGTAAACAATAGGCATAGGCCCAGGTGGTGGTGGCGGAAAATACATAGCCCGTGTACTCATCCGAACCGCTCATGGTCATGCCCAGGAATTTTCGGAACATCACGTCGACCGCGACCATCAGGGCGGCCGCCAACAACGTCGCGCCGCCTATCCAGACGGCCACGCGGGAGAGATACTCCAGGCGTTTATGGATTCTCGCTAGCATGATTTACTTCCCTGCCCCGGACGCGGTGAACACGGGCATTGGTCTTTGGCGCAACGGTGGTCCGAGGGTTACGAAACTGGCGCCGCGTCGTTGCGAACGCGGCGCCATTTCGTGCGTCTGTTACCGATGCTTACATGGAGGCTTTAACGCCAGCCAACTTGCCGATGGTCGCATTCCATTCGTCCACGCATTTTTGCGTGCCGCAACGTTTGGCCCAACGCTTCAGAACGAAATTTTCCACGACCGACTTCAGAATTTTCTTGTCGGCCTCGGTCGGCTCGATGGGGATCATGCCCCCCGTCGGTCCGTCACAAGGGCCCGAAGCATTGCAATCCATGCCCTTTTGATCGTTTATGGCGGTTGCCACCCACATGGCTTCTTCCAACTTCGCCAATTCCTTGGTGAACAGGGCCTGGGTTTCGCCATCAAGGCTGTCCCAAAGCTTCAGGTTCATGGCCAGGAAGGACGAGGCATAGCCAAGCCGAATGCGGATATTGTGGGTTACCACTTGATACCATTTGGCGTTATAGGCCGGCAGGGTACCGGTCAAACCACAGTCAGCCACGCCTTTTTGCAGGGCGGGCACGACTTCACTAAAGGCAATCGTCACGGCCGTGCCGCCGACGCCTTCGATGAAATCACCCAGGGTTTTCGAGTAGGTGCGGATCTTCATGCCCTTCAACTGATCCAGGCCGAACTTCGTGATGCTCTTGTCGCCAAGGTTGCACCAGAGCTGTTGGCTGGGCCAGGCATAGATCATCAACAACTTCGCGGCATACTTATCCTTGAACTCACGCTCCAGAATGTAGCGGTAGGCTTCGTTGGCCTTGCGGTAGGTCGGTAGATCCTGGATCACGCCGGACAGATCGGCGCCTTCAATGGCGGGGCTGTCCTGGGACACATAGGTTGTCACGCCGTGCACGGCGTCATAAACGCCAAGCTTCAACAGGCGCATGACTTCATAGCCGGAAAGGCCAAGTTCGGTCAGCGGCTTGGCATTGGCGGTCAGCCTGCCGCCCGAAACCTTGGGCAGAACCTCTTTCCAGAACGGGCCTTCCCGTTCTTTCCAATGATCCAGGAAGCCCCAGGTTCCAACCACCTTGAATTCCCGCTTTTTCATTTCAGCCGATGCCGGCGCGGCGGCCAAACCAAGGATCATGGCCCCCGCGATGGCTCCCGCGACGACAGTCTTCATCGTCTTGAATTTCTTCATGTTGTCCTCCCTTATCTTTATGATAAGGCCGCAGCGTAATCGACAGTGGCCGGCATGGCAACCGCCGCCGCGTTCGCGGCGTTGAAACAATGGTTTGGTGGAGTGACTTCATGAAGAACGGAAATTATGACGTGAGTGGAAAAGTGGCCTTGGTGACCGGCGGCGCTTCCGGCATAGGCGCCGAAACGGCCCGGCTGCTGGCGGCGAATGGCGCCTCGGTCTTGGTTGCCGATATCAACGCCGAGGGTGGCGAGGCGACGGCCGCGGCGATCCGGGCGGCGGGCGGGCAGTCCGCTTACGTTTCCCTGAATGTCACCTCCGAGGCATCATGGGAGGCGGCGGTGGG
>JAYGEB010000234.1:0-1854 GCA_046582595.1 Alphaproteobacteria bacterium
TCGAATCACGCGGCGGAGGATATATTTATGGACATGCCCCGGATAATTAACCCGATATTTCCCGGATAGCCTTCAAATCCATGGCGATCATACTCAAATTGCACCACCGTTATAATAGTTCGCTCTCCGTCGTCTTCTGACAAATGTCCAGGCCACGGCTGTTCTCAAAACGCCGATAAACCAAGCGGGCCTCTAAAAATCCACGGCGCGGCCTTTGCGCTCCCAATCGCCGTAACGGGTCGGCTCAAGTCCCTTCGGCCCGCCGATTTCCTCGGGCGGGCTATCGGAAGCACCTGCCTGGGCCGGTTGCAACGTCGAAATCAGGAAAGCCGCGCTGAACAGGATGGATGACAGCCACCAGCTCTGCCAGATGCCAAAGCTGAACGAAGCCAGGGCAAGGCCGGACGTGAACATGCCAAGGGCGGCGGCGCGAGGGAGGCGGTTATCCAGCATTCGCCCAATGGCGCGAAGGATGGCAAGCAACAGCCCGAGCCCGATCAGCGCCCCCACCGCGCCCAGTTCCAGCCACACCTGGAGCACCGCGTTGTGGGGATGCAGAGGGATCGGTTCGTATTGTACCTGAAAGGTCTTGCCGCTGATTTCCTTGGGAAACGAGTATTGCACCCGGTCCTTGACGCCGTAGAGTCCGCGCGCCGTATCGAAGCCACCGCCGAGAACCGGTTTCTGTTCGATGTGACCGACGGTGTTTTTCCAGATTACGACACGGTGCGCCGACGACGGCGTCAGCCACGACAGGTTTGGACCGGACACAAGCGGATTGGGCAAGAGGCCGGGGATCATCGGCGCCGTCAACACGCCGGCGGCAACCACCGCGGCCAAGGCCCAGGGTGCCAGGCGCGGCCAGGCAATCGCGGCGATAAAGACCGCCGCGCCCACGGCAAAACTCAAGACAACCGCATCCGCATAGGTCATGGAAATCAGGCCGATGCCGGCCGTGATCGCGGCAATGGAAACGACAGACGAAAATCGCGATCGCACGACCAGCGCCCACGGCCAGAAAAACAACGCCGTCGCCGCCATGCCGGAATTCAAAACATTCGTGTAATCGCCAAAGACGTTGAAAGTGCCTCTACCGACCAATCCGTACATGACCTGTGTCAGCCACGCGTTGGAGAAAAATTCAACCGCGATCAGGGGAAACCCGATGGCTCCGCCGAGAATGATGCCGTTCTGAAACATCTTTTTTTCCCGGTCGTCAAGCCTGGCCCCCGAGGCGAACAGAACGCCGCCGCCCAGAAACGTCGCGGCGAGGGCAAGGCCCGTCCTCATGGTTTCCCCCGGCGTGATCGACCAGAACCATGACGCCAGCGCCCAGGCAACCAATGCCGCCAGGGCATAAACCAGCGGGCCGGGAATCAAAGCCACGGCGCGATTGCGCCGAAGCCCAAGGACAAGGCAGGAAACCGCCGCCACGGCGAACAGCGGCGCCAGTCCCTTGGACAGAAAAACCCCGATCGGGACGAACAAAACCGCCGCGAGACCGAGGATATGGCCGTTGTGGACGGGGGGCGTTTTTATTTCGTTCACGGCACCAGTAAATTTCGAAACAGGGAAGGAAGGCGAATGCTCTGGACACTAATCATAATCACCACCGAAGCCAAGACAGGGCAGGGGCCCGCCACCGGATGGGTGGGACCGGGGGATGGAAGGCGCAAAAAACTTAAAACGGTTGCCGCCGGGACGCCGGTCGGGCATGACTTTCGCATGTCCACCGGAAACCCTCGAGCCAAGTCCGCCCGCGCGGTGTCCCTTGACCTGCTGCAAACGGTCCTGCACGGGAAAAGGCCCTTGGACCTGGCCATCACCGATCATCCCGCCCTGGCCGCGCTGGAC
>JAYGEB010000314.1:0-5282 GCA_046582595.1 Alphaproteobacteria bacterium
ACGAGGCTTGGAGCCCGGAGATGGTAAGGTCTTATTCCGCCGCGCTGGCCGATTTGGGGGTTGAACTGATTGAACAGCCCCTACCCAAGGGTAAGGACGGCATGCTGGCCGAGATACCCCACCCGGTGCCGATCTGCGCCGATGAATCCTGCCATGTCAGCGCCGACCTTGCGGCTTTGGCCGGGCGTTATGACCTGGTCAACATCAAGCTGGATAAAAGCGGCGGTCTGACGGAGGCGCTTATCATGGCCAAACAGGCCAAGCGGCTGGGCATCGGCATCATGGTCGGCTGTATGCTGGGAACATCACTAGCCATGGCGCCGGCCATGCTGCTAGCCAGCCTGGCGGACTTCGTGGATCTGGATGGCCCCTTGTTGCTGGCCAAGGACCGGGCGGCCGCCTTGGTCTACCGTGACAGCTATGTCGCGGCACCCACGGCGGAACTTTGGGGCTGATCAACCGGATCAAATACAGATTCATTTATCCGCGCAATCGGAAGATTATTCGTTAACAGAATATAAACCAAATTTACCGACCCTAGGTTCCGCTGAAGATAAGCGGCACATTTTAACTAATTTCTTTTGCTCTCAACACAAAAAATCGCATAAGCTTTTGTGATTCGACGAAATAATTTCGTCAATGCTTGTAGTGATCGGGGTCACTTGCGGACTATGGAGTACATTCGTATATGTCTGTTATGGCGCCAGCCTGGATGTTGCCTTAACCGGCAGCAATATTTTCAAGCTGGCGGCAGATAAAGCCTGGGCCCCGTGCCAAGGCATCACGCCTCGACGTAGCATGCCACCGCTGCGAAACGGACTTATTTGAAACAGGAGGACCTCACTATGTTGGGTCTCATTACCAAGATACATAACCGCGTTACCGAACTTAAGAAATTCGGCAAGGACGAGTCAGGCGCCACCGCCATTGAATATGGCCTGATCGCCGCCGGCATTGCCGTCGCCATCATCGCCGCTGTTTTCGCGCTGGGCGATGAGGTGAAGGGCTTTTTCGAGAATCTCCAATCGCAATTGGCGACGAAGAACTAACGTCGGAGATTTTCGAACTATCTCAAGATATGCCGGGGTATCTGCGCACGCAGTGCCCCGGCATAGTTATTGGCACCACGAATAGGGCCGGGATGCGGATTTTGAGTCATGCTGCTGTTGGCGCTGTCGGTGATATTTCTCCTGATCATGATTTGGGCCATGGTGTCGGATCTTCGTACTTTTGAAATTCCCAATTGGCTGCCGCTGACGCTGGTCGTGACTTATCCATTGGCCGCGCTGAGCGCGGGGATGTCCTGGCAGCCGATTTTTGCGGCGTTCGCGTTGGGAGGTTTGATGTTGGTAGCGGCGGTCATCTTGTTCAGGCTCGGCTTGCTGGGTGGCGGCGACGGCAAGTTGCTGGCCGCCGCCGTGTTGTGGACGGGTTCCGAGCGGGTGCTGGAATTTCTGGCCGTGACCGCGCTCGCTGGCGGCGTCTTGGCTTTGGCCCTGTTGTCGTATCGAAAATTTCCCTTGGCGGCGGTGCTTTCGGGATTTCCAACCATGCGGCGCTTGCATGCGGAAAAGCGGGACGTACCCTATGCCGTCGCCATCGGCGCGGCGGGTCTGATCAATTATCCCCATCTGCCAATATTAAACAGCTAAATCTCGTGAATAGGCTATAATGGGAGAGACAGGGTAGAGTGATCTGGTTGCAGTTTTTACGTTTCTGAATATTTCCTTTAAGGTTCGTTTATAACTTGTTGATCTTATTTACGACAGCGTGAAAAACAGGTCATAATTTGGAGTTTGAAGCGAATTATTACATGCAAGGCGATGGCTGATACTCGCGGCGGTCGGATCGGCTTCGTGTTAAAGAGTTGCGGTTGAGGGTGAAACATTGAATCTGGCGCGCATTCTTTTGATTGTTGCCGCGCTCGCCGTGGCGGGCACGACCGCCTTTCTTGTCCGGAATTTCTTGAAAGAGTCGGTCGAGAACGGCAATGGCAAGGCCCAGGAAATCGTCAAGGCCCCCACGATCAAGGTGCTTGTCGCGCTCAATAATTTACCAGCCGGCACGATTGTCAATCCGGACCTGTTCCTTTGGCAGAACTGGCCCAAGGAAGGCCTGGCCGAGAACTATATTGTCCAAGGCGAGGACGATAAGAAAAACGCCGTGAAGCCGGCGGACCTGACCGGCTGGGCGGTGCGCCGGGGCATCACCAAAGGGCAACCGATCACCAAGAATCGATTGTTGGAACCGGGCAAGGCCGGGTTCCTGGCAGGGGTCTTGAGCCCCGGCATGCGGGCTGTTTCAATTAGCGTCAGCGCTGAATCCGGCGCCGCCGGCTTTATCCTGCCAGGCGACCGGGTTGATGTGATTTTGACGCAACAAGTCCGTCAGACCCAGGGCGTGAATGCCAATCGAGACAAGATTATCAGTGAAACCGTGATTTCCAACGTCCGCGCCCTGGCCGTCGACCAAACCTTCGACGATATCTCGGAACATACCCGTGTTGGCAAGACCATTACCCTTGAATTGACGCCCAAGCAAACCGAGAGTCTGGCCGTGGCCAAGCGCATGGGGCGGGTTTCCCTGTCGCTGCGCAGCCTGGTCCGCGATAAGGAGGTGGAGAAAAAGTCGGATTTCACCTCGGACGAAGAAGTCAGCCGCTTTCTGCGGGGCCAGGCCTCGTCCGTGCCACGGGTCTTGATGGCCAAGCATAAACTGCCCGGCGGCAGGCTATTGCGTGATACGGACTTTATTTGGCGGCCGCTCGCCACCGGCCAGGACGGCGCGGACAACATATTCGAGGCCTTGACCTCACTGACCTCCCTGCGCGGATCGTACCTGAAAACAAGCCTCGAAATGGGCACGGCAATATTGCATGACAATATTATCCGCCCCGGCGAACAGGGCTTTATCGTCGCCGCCCTGGCGCCGGGCATGCGGGCGGTCAGCATGGTGGTAAGTCAAGTCAGCGGCGTCTCGGGTTTCGTCGCGCCGGGCGACCGGGTCGACGTGTTGTTGACCCACCAATACACCGATGCCACCGACAAACCGGTGCTGCCGATCCGGAAATTTACCGAGACGCTGTTGCTGGACCTGCGCCTGCTGGCCATCGAGCAGATCATAGATCCAAAAACGGGAAAGCCGCAGGTCGGTGAAACCGTCACTCTTGAGGTAACACCGACACAGGCCGAGGTGGTTTCCCTGGCCGCCAGCATGGGTTCCCTATCGCTTTCCCTGCGCTCGGTCCCCGCCGGCGAGGATACCCGCCAGGCCAGCGCCTCGTCGGATATCGGGGTCAGCCAAGCCTTGCTGGATCAAATTATCCTGGGTACCAGGCGTGATCCCAATTTGCTGCGACGGGCCAAACAACTTGGCAGGCCCCTGAGTTCGGCCGACAAGGCAAAGGCAACGGCAACGGCAAAGGCGAGGCCCGCGGCTCCGTCCCCGCCCGTGCAAATCATCGAAATTGATGACGGCGATGAAACCCGCACCATTACCATCTACCGCGCATTGACGCCGTCGACCGTCGTGGTCAAGAAATGATGCGCACAATGGTTGGGACAATCCTTCGCACCTTGAGGATGGCGCTATTCGCGCTCGCTGCCTGCGCCTGGAGCCATGGCGCCATGGCCCAGACCAAACAGGTTACGGTGCCGGTGCCCGGCGGCGAACAGATCGAAATCGGCACCTTGGAAATTCGCGACGGATTGCCGGCCCGGGCCATCAACCTGCCCGAGGGCAAGGCCCGCCTGATCCGTCTGCCCATGGCGGTGCGTGATGTGCTGGTGGCCAATCCCGCCGTCGCCAACGTGGTGGTCAAGACGCAGCGGCTGATCTATCTGATCGGCTTGCAAGTTGGTTCCACGAATGCATTTTTCCTGGACGCCGAAGGCAAGGAGTTGTTGCGCTTGGAAATTCAGGTGCAATTGGATGTGGTCGGAGCCGAGCGGACCATCAACGAGCTGTTACCCAACACGGATGTGAAGATCACGGCCGTCAACTCGCACCTGTTTTTGACCGGCAATGTGCGCTCCGCCGATATTTCCGAACATGCCCGGGTCATCGCCTCGCGCTTCGTCTCGGCGGAAGAAAACGTCATCAACATGTTGACCGTGATCGAGAACCAACAGGTCTTGCTGCAGGTCCGGGTGGCGGAAATTTCCCGCAATGTCTTGAAGGAACTCGGCATTAATCTGTTCGATGCCCTCGCCGGGACTTTTTCAACCCTGACATCGGGCGACTTCGCGTTGCGGGTGTCCAGCTTCGCCCCGACCACGGATACGCCTTATCTGTTAAGCCAGGCGACCTATACGCCGCAAGCCGGTGACAGCCTGACCATCGCCATCAACGCTCTGGAGCGGAACGGTCTGATCAAGACCCTGGCGGAACCGAACTTGACGACAATTTCCGGCGAGCCCGCGACCTTCCTGGCGGGTGGTGAATTCCCCATTCCCGTCGCCTCGCGGGACGGCAATATTTCGATTTCACAGGAACCCTTTGGCGTGGCCTTGAGCTTCACGCCGGTGGTTCTGAATTCGGGCCGTATCTCCCTGCGCATCTTCACGGAGGTCAGCGCCCTGTCCAACGCCGGGGCCATTACCTTGGCCAATATTCAGGTTCCCGCGCTGACCGTACGGCGGGCGGAAACCACGGTTGAGCTGCCGTCCGGCGGCAGCCTGGTAATCGCGGGGTTGTTGCAAGAAAACGAGACCGCCGGGATACGCGGCGTCCCGTGGCTCAAGGATTTGCCTATTTTGGGAGCTTTCTTTCGCAACAACAGTCTGGACAAGACGGAAACTGAATTGATCATTACCGTCACGGCCTACCTGGTCCGCCCCACTTCGCCCAAGAACCTCGAAGCTCCGACCGACGGCTTGATCCCGGCCAGCGACTATGACCTTTACCTGCTTGGCCGTTTGCATGGCATCTATGGCGGCGGAATTGGCGCCGCCACGGCCTCGTTGAAGGGGCCCATCGGGTATATTCTTGAATAATGGGAGGCCTCTGATGACACACGAAATGCGCATATTCGCGAAACTGGCGGCCTCGTTTTTGTGTTTGACCTATCTGGCCGGCTGCCTGCCGAACACGCTCGAAGCCGGGCTGACGCCGGCGGACCTATATCCCTTCAAGGCAGATAGCCGCCTGGTGACGCAACCAATTGTATTCGCGGCGGGAAAAACCACGCTTGAAAATGACGAGAAAACCAGCCTGAATGCCTTTGTGAAACATTATTTCGAGCGCGGTGGCGGCATGCTTTAAATTCGCCAGACCACCGCCGG
>JAYGEB010000346.1:0-3135 GCA_046582595.1 Alphaproteobacteria bacterium
TCGGTGCAGGACGGCCCCGCCTCGAACTGCGTGAAGTCGAGCACGCGAATGCCGGCCAGCGCCGGTTTACCATTTTCCATGAGCCTGTTCCTTCCCAGCAAATCCAAGGACCCAAGAGTGCGCCTATCGACCCGATTTGACAATCGCCTATCCGGCCACGCAATCGTAGGGTACGAAGACGTCTTGTGAAACGGCACGTCGAACCATGACCGGACATAAACGGCTTCTCATCGTCGCCCATGCGCCCTCGGACAACACGCGCGCCCTGCTGGACGCGGTGGCGCGCGGTGCCGCCCATGACGAAATCGACGGTGTCGCCGTGCGCGTCCTATCGCCCTTCGATGCCGGCCCGGACGACGTGTTGGCGGCCCAGGGGATCATCCTGGGGACGACCGAAAACCTCGGCTATATGAGCGGCGCGTTGAAGGATTTCTTCGACCGCATCTACTACCCCTGTCTCGAGCACACCCAGGGCCTTCCCTACGCCCTCTATATCCGCGCCGGCCATGACGGCACCGGCACGCGCCGCGCGGTGGAAACCATCACGACGGGCCTGCGCTGGCGCGCCATCCAGGACCCGCTAATCTGCCGCGGCGACTACCAGGACGCCTTCGCCGATCAGTGCGAGGAACTCGGCACCTTGACGGCGGCGGGGCTGGAAGCGGGGATTTTTTAACCCGCTCCCGCTCTTTCACTTGGCCGCAGCCGTTTCATCCACGCGGGCAACGCGTCTTCGACTGCCTGCGCTATCTTGGCGCCATGTCGTTTAAGAAGTATCCCGAGGTAGATGATCGCCACGCCAATCGCCGTGAGGACGAAGGGAAACAGCGCTGAATCTTCAAAAATATTCTGCGCCAAATGCCCGATATAACCAAGAACGCCGAGGGCCCCGAACACGATGAACACCCGGCGGCGCAAGAATACGGACAGCCACATAAGGGCGAGGTTGATCAGGAAGTACAAGAACTTCGACACTTCGCTATCGCTCTGGATCAAGGATAATCCGCCCCAAAATGCGATTAATCCGAACAAATAACCCCAGAAGGCAAAATCCTGTTCGGTGCGATGATCGATGACGGTGGACCCGGCGATCATCGCCAGCCCGAACCACAGCGACACCAGCCGGCGTAGCTCCCAGTCGAAATCGGCACTCCCGGCGATGATGGGCGTCAGATCCACGGACACATACCAAAGGACGAACGCGATCGGCGCGGCGAGGAATGGAAACCGGAAAATCCACAGCGCAACGACCCCCGCGGCGATGGTCGCCATCTCCATGGCAAACCACCCGCTCCGGATCCAGTGGTGGAAATCCCTGTATTGCCCGGGGGCGTCGAACCCCCACAAATCCAACCACCGCTGAAGCCCATAGACGGCCAACGGCGTCATGCAGACCACCATCGTGATCAACAGGCCGCCCGGAACCCGGAGACCGCTGCGGTGCCATAACACCGCTCCGGCAACGACGAAGGCGGCGGCGTAGGACACCGAGATCGCGAAAATACCGGCGCCGCCAAAGACTTCCCATTTGGTGCCCAAGAACCATCCCATGGCACCGATAACCAGCAGCGCACCGAAGTAGTAAGCAACGTGAATGAGGTCAAACTTGGCGTGGTCCGCGGTCCGATCTGACAACGCCTGCCATAGAGCCGCCGCTTGGGAGTCGTCGATGACACCCTTGGATGCCGCCCATTCCAGGTCTTTCTTGGCAATTTTCTTCAGGCTACCTTCCCGCCTGTACGACCAAGATGGGTTGGGCGTTTCAGAAACCAATGCAGGTCGCCTTCAATTACGCGCGTCCCCGCAAAACCAGATGTGCCGGCTGGAAGCGGGAATTTATTAGCGCGCCGCATGCCAACGTGATTCGTTTGTTCATTGGCATTCGTTATTATCCGCGCTCCTTGATCCGCCTCTTGGCTTCGGAAATCTCGGCGGGCGACATGGTTTCTTCGACCAGGCCACGGTTCTTGCGCGCTCGTTTGCGCGCCTTCGCCGCCGCCTTCGCGTTCGACGCCGCTAGCGAATACCACATATACGCTTCGGCCTTGTCCGGCGGCGCGCCGATACCCTTGCGGTATACCCAGCCGAGGCGCGCCTGGGCGTCGGGATATCCCTGCGCGGCGGCCTTGCGGAACCACGCGACCGCCGTCGCCGAATTCTTTGTGACGCCGTTTCCCTTGGTATACATCCAGCTGAGGCTGTGTTGCGATTTGGCGTGCTCGGTCGCGGCGGCCTTGCCGATCCACAGCGCCGATTCCCGAAAATTCTTGCCGACGCCGATGCCCCGGTAGAGGTACCAACCCAAGCGGTATTGCGAGGCGGCGTGATCCTTATTGACGGCCTTGCGGTACCTTTTGGCGGCGGCGGCGTGGCCCTTGCCGCGCCCAAGCCCGCGCCGGTGCATCGTCGCCAGGTAGAAAAAAGCCTGGGTGTATTGCCGCGCGGCGGCCTTCTCGAACCATTGGATCGCCTTGGCGTAATCCTTCTTGACGCCATTGCCCGTTAGACGCATCCATCCGATGCGGCTTTGGGCCACGGCGATGCCCTGTTTTGCTGCTTTCGTGAACCACGCCACCGCCTGTTTGACGTCCTTTTCGACCCCTCTTCCCTTGGTGTAAAGCCAGCCCAGCCTAAATTCGGCGCTCGCGTGGCCCTGTGCCGCCGCCAAGCGGTACCACCTGAATGCAGCGGCATAATCGCGTGGCACGCCTTGGCCTTCGGCGTAGAGGAGGGCGAGGTTGTATTGGGCCAAGGCGAGTTTCTGCGCGGCCGCCTTGGCGTACCACTTCACCGCCTCGGCGTCGTCCTGAGGGACCCCTTGGCCCTTCTGATACAGCCAGCCAAGGTTATTCTGGGCATCGGGATATCCGTTGACCGCAGCCTTGCGATACCACTTCGCTGCCTTGGTGGCGTCCCGCGCGACACCCTGGCCGTCACTGTACATGACCCCGAGGTTATATTGGGCATTGACGTGGTCTTGAACCGCGGCCTTGCGGTACCACGTCACGGCCTCGGCGTAATCCCGAGGGACCCCTTGGCCCTGCTCATGCAGCTAGCCTAACTGGAATTGGGCGTTGGCATGCCCTTTCTCGGCGGCAATCTTGAAATAACGCAGCGCTTCGCCTTGGTCCGTTC
>JAYGEB010000353.1:0-28031 GCA_046582595.1 Alphaproteobacteria bacterium
CCTGTCGAAGCCGGTGATCGCGGCGGTGGCGGGACACGCCGTGGCCGGCGGCCTGGGCCTCGCCCTGTGGTGCGATATCCGCATTGTCGATGACAGCGCCGTGTTCGGCGTCTTTTGCCGCCGCTGGGGCGTGCCCATGAGCGATGGCACCACCGTGCGCCTGCCGCGTCTGATCGGCCAGGCCAGGGCCCTGGATATGCTGATTACCGGCCGCGGCGTGGGCGCGGACGAAGCCATGGAATGGGGCCTGGCCACGCGCAAGGCGCCCCTGGGGCAAAGCCGCGAAATGGCCCAGGATCTGGCGCGTCGGATTGCCGCCTTTCCGCAGATCGCCATGCGCTCCGACCGGCAATCGGCCTACGAGCAGTCGGGCCGGGAATTGTCCGAGGCGATCGGGATCGAGAAGCAGCTTTCCCTGGCCGCCAAGGCGGCCGAGGCCCAGGGCGGCGCCGCCCGCTTCGCCGCCGGGGAAGGCCGGCACGGCGCCTTCAAAAACGAATAAGGCGCCCGGCTCAGAAATCTCCCGGATCAATCTGTTGAATGCTGGTGCAATGGGCCGGAATGCCCACCGAGGGATTTTCCAGACAAAAGCCCGCCCCCAGCGGCGGCACGGGTTCGGGCGCGCAGGCGACGATGAAGAGAAAAAATGTGATGGCGAAAGCTTTTTTCATACGCGGAATTATACGATATTATGTCAATTATAGAAAGGGTGATTTATGCCGTCCCGATGCCGATGCGGGCGTGAACCTGTAATTGCACCCGGTCGCCGTCGAGCAGATCCCGGTAGGCCTCGCGCATGGCATCATCAATGCGCCGGCGTTCGTTCTCGTTCATGGCGGCGAGGCGGTCGCCGATGCGCAGGGCCAGTTGCGGTCGCCAAAAATTGCTCTCCAGCGGGATCCGGGGGCTGAAACGCAGGGCTTGCTCTTCCCAGGCGCCGAAGCCCCCCGCCCGGAGCACGTCGTTGAGCGCGCCGTCATCGCCCAGGCGGGTCGGCGTGAAGGCGCCTTCATGGGGATCGATGCCCGCGACGTCCGCAAGCACCCGGTCGACGATGATGAACTGGCTGTTGTCGGCCTTGGGGCCCCAGACCATGAACGCCGCCCGGCCGCCCGGCCGCAACACCCGCCGCGCCTGGGCCGCCGCGCGTTCGGGCGAAGGGGTGTACATCAAACCAATACGGCAAGTCACCGCATCGAAACTGTCATCCTCGAACGGCAGCTCTTCCATGGGCGTGACCTGAAAACGCATATTGCTCAGCCCCTGATCGGCCGCCCGGCATTCGGCGCCAGCCAGCATTTCCGCCACCAGATCCGTCGCCGTGACACTGCCCCGGGGTCCGACCAATTCCGACATCGACAAGGCCGGCTCGCCCACGCCCGAGGCCAGGTCCAGAACATGATGTCCCGGCCCCACGCCCGCCGCCGCGATCAGGGGCTTGTTCAGGCCATGCGCCAGTTTGGCCAGGTGATCCGCCTGCTCAACCCATTGCCCGGCCCGCAATGCCCAATTTTCGCGGGTTTCCTGTTGTTGTTGCCGCCGGGCCGTCTCGTCCTGGTTCATGAGGCCACCCGGACGAAAGCCTGGGCCATTTCCCGCAGCTTGAATTTCTGTATCTTGCCGCTGGGAGTGCGCGGCATCTCATCGATGATTTCCAGATGCTCTGGCCAATATTGCTTGGCCGTGCCTTTTTCGTCCAGGTACCGGATCATCTCAGCCAAGGCCAGGCCGCCGCCGGGCCGCAGGGTGACGAAGGCGCAGCCCCGCTCGCCCAGGCGGTCATCGGGAATGCCGACCACCGCGACCTCGGCCACCGCCGGGTGGCGGTAAAGGATATCTTCCACCTCCACCACGGGGATGTTCTCGCCGCCGCGGATGATGATGTCCTTGGCCCGGCCGGTGATGCGGATATAGCCGTCGGGATGCATGAAGGCTTGATCGCCGGTGTCGAACCAGCCCGCCCCATCGGTGCCGTGCAATTCGGGTTGCTTCAGATAGCCAACGAACATGGGCGCGCCGCGCACCTTCAACAAACCCTCCTCGCCCGGATCGGCGGCGCCGCCGTCGGGCCGCCGCACCATGACCTCCGTATGGGGCAGGGGGGCGCCGTCCGAGGCCCAGACTTTTTCATCCGGGTCCCTTGGATCGCAGACCGTGGCGCAGGCGCATTCCGTCATGCCCCAGCCCGACAACACCTTGAAGGAGAAGTTTGCCGCCGCCTTTTGCACCAGGGCGGGGGGAATGGGCGCGCCGGCGGAGGCGAAGGTGTGCAGTTTGGAAAGATCGAAGTCCCCGGCATTGGGCATTTCGACGATGTCATTGAGAAACGGCGTCGCCCCCATGGTGAAGGTGCAGCCGTGTTTTTGCATCAGCTCCACCCCCACGGGCGCCGACCAGCGGTCCAGCAGGACGACTTCGATGCCGAGCATGATGGGCTGCACGATGGCATAGAGAAAGCCGGTCTGATGGGCCAGGGGCGAGGCCATAAATATCTTGTCGCCGCTGTTCAGGCCAAGGTGTTCGATCCAGGCGCTCAAATGGCCAAGGGTGGAATTGGCGGTATGCATGACGCCTTTCGGCTGGCCCGTGGTGCCGGAGGTATAGATCACCTCGTTCACATCGTTGGGGGCGGGGCGCCGGGCGGCGAGGGTGGCGTCCGCCGAGGCCCCCTCTTCCAGCGGCTCGGACAGCAAGGCCGTGGCGAAATCGTCCGCACCCTCGCCGTCAATATAAAAAGCATGGGCCAGATCAGGCAGATCGCCGCGGATCTCCTCGATCATGGGTTTGTATTCAAAGCCGCGGAAGACATGGGGCGCGATCACCACCTTGCTTTCCGCGAAGCCCAGCATGTAGCGCAATTCCCGCTGCCGGAAAATCGGCATCAGGGGATTTGTGATGGCGCCGATGCGGGCGCAAGCCAGATGCATGGCGTTGAACTGCCACCAATTGGGTAGTTGCAGCGAGACCACATCGCCCACGCCCACGCCGAGATCGATCAGGGCCAGGCCCAGACGCCGGGACAGCCGGTCTAGTTCGCCATAGCTGATCGCCGTGGCTTCGCCGGTTTCGCCATTGTAAGAGGTGATGGCCATCCCTTCGGGGTCACGGGCCAGCGCGGCATCGATATAATCCAGAATGATTTTGTTTGGCCAGGCGCCGGCGCCGACCAGCGCATCAATCCGTTCCTGTGTCAGAATTACCCCGAGATCCATGCCGTCCTCCCATGCTTTTGGCCATTCTAGCGCAATTTTCAATTAATCGAAGTCGCCATCACACCGTGGGTGATGGTTCAATGGCTCTTTTCTTGAGAGTCCGAGCGCATTTTCTTCAACTGCGCTCTCGCGCTACCGCGGACTTCGGGCCAGAACAACCAGGCCAGGGCAAAGGCGCAGAGCCCTTCCAGGCCCATGACGATCATCGCCCGCTCGGCGCCCAGCCAATCCGCCAGCAAGCCCAGATGGGCAAAACCCAAGGGCCCCAGGCCGATGCACACGGATAGCACGCCCATCAGCCGGCTGCGCGCTTCGGGCGGCGCCAGCAACAGCATCAGGGTCGCTTGCATGGAAGCGAAGCAGCCCGCCCCGATGCCGGCGAGCACCAGAATCAGGCCCGACAGCAGGGGCGAGGTGGATAGCGCGAAACCGATCAGGCTGATGCCGGCGGCAATGGCGCCGAACAGATAGATGCCGCCATGGGTGGCGGGCTTGCCCAGAAAGGCCACGGCCATGGCGCCGATGAAGGCGCCGATGCCTTCCATGCTCATCAACAGGCCCACGTTGAAGGGCCCGAGGCCCAGAACATCCCGGCCAATCACGGCGATCATGGCGGTATAGGGAAAGACCCAGACATTAAAGATCACCGTCACGATCAAAACCCCGACAATGGTCCGGTCGCGGGCGGCATGGGCCAGACCTTCCTTCAAGGCGCGCCACGGGCCAAGGTCGCTGGCGGCCCCGCCGCGGTCCCGCCGGGGCAAGGACAGCATGAAGACAATGGCCAATGCGTATATCCCGGCGCCCAGCAACAGCGCGCCCGGCAAGCCCGTAAAGGCGACCAACAAGCCGCCGGCGGCGGGACCCAGGGCCCGGGTCAGAGATGAGGTGGAAGCATCAATCGCCATGGCCGGCGCGGTGCGCGCGCTACCCGCGATGGCGCTTAACAAGGTGCGCCGGGCCGGCATGTCCGTGGCCCAATAAAGCCCGTTGATGAAGGCGCCCGCCATCAAGTGCCAAATTTCAAGCCGGCCGCTAAAGCCCAGCCAGGCCAGCCACAAATCCAACGCCAGCATGCCGATCAGGCCGGCCAGCACGATCTTGCGGCGGTCCACCCGGTCGGCCAGCACGCCCAGTGGCGCGCCAAACAAAGCCAGCGGCAAGATGCGCAACAGGGAGACCAGGGCGACCTGAAACGGTGAATTGGAAATATCGAAAATATAGACCGCGAAGGCCAACATCTCGACCCAGCGGACCAGGCCGCTCAAGGCGCCAACGGCCCAGACCTTGCGGAAATCCGCAATCGCCAGCAGGCCGCCCAGGCCCGGATTCCCCGCCATGCGGCGCGGTTACCGGGTGCCGTCGATGGTCAGGGAGAACAGGGTCAAATCGCCGCCGCGATTGAACATATGAAAACCATCGAAAGGATCGCGAAAACCGCGGTCGGAGGTTTCAAACAAATTGACATCGTCCACGCCGACGCTCATGCCGCCGTCCACGCCGCGCCGCCAGGCCAGGGTGCGCGCCTGGCCATCGAGCAAATTGGCGGCCGGGGCGGCCCGGTCGATCACGGCGGTGCCGCCGGGGCTGATCCGCAGCAATAGCATGCCGTCCTTCGGGGTGTAGATCAGGCGATAACCCATCGCGCGGTCCCGCCCCTGATAGACGCCCAGTTCAAACCCGGCATCGCCGCCACCGGCGATTTCGGCGCGCAAGGAAAAGGCGTTGGAAATGATCCGGGGCAGGAAAATCTCCCCCGGACCGCTGGGCCGGCGTAGCGGGCTTTCCGGCTCGCCGCCGCCAGCGCCGAGCAACCGACCCAGCAGCCGCACGGCGGTATCGCGTTTGCGCTCCTTGCGGCTGCGTTTTGGTTGCTCTTCGGGTGCGGCGGCGGCGCTGTGCAGGCCGCCGCCCCGCGGCACCCGGAAATGGCCCGACGCCACGGTCCAGGCCGGATTGGCGGTAAAATCGCCATCGGAAAAATCATCGAAGACCAGGGCGACGGGCCAGGGATTGCCGTGCCGGCGGATCAAGGCCCGCAGATCGCGCAGGAAGCGCGGATCGGCGGCGCGGGCCTGCTCGGCCTCGCCCACCAACTCACCCAGTTCCCGCAACAGGGCGGATTGCCCATCGGGCTGGTCTTTTTGCCATTTGCCATAGCGGCTTTCGGCCATGGGAATGCTAGTGGAAGCCAGAAAAATGGTCAAGGCGGTGGCCGCGACTTTCATGCCTCTGCTCCGCCCCAGGCGGACCATCTTGCCGATCATCTTGCGGATCATTGCAAATCCTACCATAACAACGGCATGCATTGGAGTCCGCCCGGCGAAACAGGAAAATTGGGACACGACGGCATGAAGCCCATCGACCTTCACTTCTGGCCTACCCCCAACGGCTGGAAAATCACCATCATGTTGGAAGAATGCGGCCTGCCGTACAATATACACTGGGTGGATCTGTCCCAAAAAGCGCAGTTCGAACCGGAATTTCTGGCCCTGTCGCCGAATGGACGCATGCCGGCCATCGTCGACCCCGATGGTCCGGACGATGCCGCCATCTCGATCTTTGAATCCGGCGCCATTCTGCACTATCTGGGCAACAAGACGGGGCGGTTTTATCCAAGGCCCCAGCGCCGGCGCAGCGATGTGGAGCAATGGCTGTTCTGGCAGATGGCCGGACTGGGACCCATGGCCGGTCAGGCGGCGCATTTCCGCAACTACAAGGCGGACAAGATCGCCTACGCCGTGAAGCGCTACACCGATGAAGTGATCCGCTTGTACAACGTCATGAACAGCCAGTTGGCGGGCCGCGACTTCCTGGCCAGCAGCTATTCCATCGCCGACATGGCCTGTTGGCCCTGGATCCGGGGTTACAAGGCCTATGGCATCGATTTGACCGAATTCAAGCACTTGCGCGCGTGGTTCAAACGGGTCGGGGGCCGCGGGGCGGTGGAGCGGGCCGCCAACATCGGCAAGGAACAGTTCAAGGCCTCGCAAAGCCGGGCGCAATCCTCTATCTAGATAGTCCCGAACTCATCGGATCGCCATTATGTCAAAGCTTGTTCCGCCGCCGCCCCTTGAAGGTTACACCATTTATGATCCGGTCGATCCGTTCGAGAATGCCGCCGGACCGTTCTATTGGCGTCTGTTGGAAGATGGCAGCCATCATTTCGTCCTGCGTTCCGAGGAACGCCATGCCAATGCCTTCGGCGTAATTCACGGCGGCCTGATGATGACGATGGCGGATCTGACCATGGCGGTCACCTCCAAGGGGGAGGCCGATGATGCCTTTGTCACGGTGTCCTTCAATTCCGAATTTGTCGCCGCCGGCCATGCCGGCGATCTGGTCGAGGCGCGGGGCGAACTGGTCCGGCGCACGGGCGGCATGGCCTTCGTGCGCGGTCATGTTCATGTCGGCGAGACCACTCTGCTGGTCTGCAGCGCCGTGATGAAGCGGATCGGCAAACGCGGCGCCCTGAATTAGAGCCGACAGATTTTGACCAGGGCAAAAGCCGTGACAAGGCATACCGCCTGGGGGCGCTTTCGCCGCCTGCTGCGGCTGCGCCTGATCATTCCGATCCTACGTTCGCCCGATGCCGCCGAATACACCGCGCGAGGGGTCTTTGTCGGCCTGCTGGTGGCATTGACGCCGACGGTGGGCATTCAGATGGCTATCGTCGCGGTGATCTGGGCCGTGGCGCGCCTGGTGCGTCCGGCCTGGGACTTCAATCTGGTGGTCGGCATGCTGTGGACCTGGTTGACCAATATCTTCACCGTGCCGCCGATCTACTATGTATTTCTGATCACCGGCGAGGGCATGCTGGGCCGCTGGGGCGAGGCGGACGGCTACGCCGTGTTTTCCAGCCGCCTGGTCGAGTTGCTGCAAACCGACGCCACCTTCCTTGACTCGTTGTGGGTCTATGCGGCCGGCATTTTCCAGGCATGGGGCGTGCCCATGCTGCTGGGCAGCATGCCCTGGGCCATCGCCGGGGCTTTTCTGGGTTATTGGTGGAGCCTGCGCCTGATCCGCCGCTTCCGCGCGCGCCGCCGCGAACTGAACCGGCGGGGCGGGTCCGACCACAGGAACCGAATTGCCCGTTAAGGCTAGGTTGATATTACTCCAGCGGCGGTTCCGGAGCGTGCTCGGCAAAGACCTCCTGGGCCCGGATTTTTTGGCTCAAGGCCAGATTGTCGCCGATCACCTCAAGGTATTTTTCCGCGCTCCTGGCCACGGGAATGTTCAGTTCGGCGCAATAATGCAGCAGTACCTCGGATATGAACTCCGCATTCAGGTTAAAGCGTTTGAGGCGGGCATCTTTTGCGTCCTCGATGTCCAACAGCACCTTGACCCCACCGCCGAACTTTTGAAAAACATGCACCCCACGCACGGCGCCGGGCGGCACCACTTCGCTGTTGCCGGGCAGATTGGGCGCGCGATTCTCAAACGCTTCAATCAGCTCCCGATGCGAGAAGACGATTTTTCGCAATTCTGTCGGCATCGTCAGATCCTCAATATTTCCGGCGCGGCGCTAGAGCATGTCCAACATCTATTGAGCCGCCAAGCCATCCATTAATGGCGCCCCGTGAATGGACGGGCCGTGGGAGCGGGTGGTTCAGACAGCATTGAATATGCTCCAATCTTTTAAACCATGCCTGGACACTTAAGACCAAGCAAAATCGAGTCAATCACCTGGGTCGCGGTAGCGGCTCCGAAGAGTCGAAAATTGCCCTATCATCGTCCAAAGCACCCTGGGATGGCAAGTCGCCGGCGCCGATCAATACCTTTACGGTACCGCGCCGCGGCGCTTGGAGCGGCATGAATATGCGCTGAAATTGCCGCTTGCATCGGCGAAGAAAAGCCCTATCTTGCCCTCGCTTTCGACCCCTGAGCAGAGCGCCGGGCAGACTGGCGTCTGCCGGCTGGGCATTTCATTCAGATAAATTGGAGGACGCGCCCATGGCGGCCATTCAACCCCGAGCGTTGGCGCTTGGCGCCACCAACGAGGATTTGATCCCCAAGGACTACTTCAAAACCGAGGATGGGGTGCGCTTTGCCGGTACCCATTTATTGCTGGATATGTGGGGGGCGGGCCATCTGGATGATCCCGAGCAATTGGGCCGCGCCATGAAAGCGGCGGCGCGGGCGGCGGAGGCGACCTTGCTGCATCTGCATTTGCACCATTTTTCGCCCACGGGAGGCGTTTCAGGTGTCGCCGTCCTGGCGGAAAGCCACATCTCCGTCCATACTTGGCCCGAACATGGTTTTGCCGCCTTCGATATTTTCATGTGCGGCGATGCGGAACCGGCGCGGGCGGCCAAGGCCCTGCGGCAGGCTTTGCGGCCCAGCCGCATCGAGTTGACGGAGCAACGCCGCGGCGTCCTGCCGGCGACGATGGGCGATGGAGAGCCCCGATGACGGACAGGATCGACCGCTTCATCGCCGCGCATGAGCCCGCGACGCCATTTTTGGTGGTGGATCTGGAAGTGGTAAGGGCGCGCTTCGAAGAGATGCGCCGCCATCTTCCGTCCGCCGAGATTTTCTATGCGGTAAAGGCCAATCCGGCACCAGAGATCATTGCCCTGTTGGCGGCGCTGGGGGCGGGTTTCGATGTCGCCAGCCCGAACGAGGTGGATCAGGTTCTGAACCACGGCGTCGACCCGGAACGCCTGTCCTACGGCAATACCATCAAGAAGCAGCGGGATATCGCCCATGCCCATGGGCGCGGCGTCGACCTGTTCGCCTTCGACAGCGGGGCGGAGTTGGAAAAGCTGGCGGCGGCGGCGCCGGGCGCGCGGGTTTTCTGCCGTCTGCTGGTCGACAATGAAGGCGCCCGTTGGCCCCTGGCGGGCAAATTCGGCTGTGACGGCGCCATGGCGGTCGCGTTGCTGGCGCGGGCCCGCGGCCTTGGCCTGAGGCCCCACGGCCTGGCCTTTCACGTGGGCTCGCAACAGTGCGATACCGGGGCATGGGAGGGCGCCGTGGCCCAGGCCGCCGGGATATTCCGCGATCTGGAAGAGCGCGGCGTGGAATTGACCATGTTGAATATCGGCGGCGGCTTTCCGGCCCGTTATACCGACCGGATCGAGGATTTCGCCGCCTATGCCGGCGCCATCGATCGGGCACTGGCCCGGCATTTCGGCAACCGCCTGCCGCAAACCGTGGCCGAACCGGGCCGCTTTCTGGTTGGCGACGCCGGTATCCTACAGGCCGAGGTGGTGCTGATTTCCCGCAAAAGCCAGTCCGATCCGAAACGTTGGGTCTATCTGGACATCGGCCGCTTCGGCGGTCTGGCCGAAACCATGGGCGAGGCCATTCAATACCCCTTGCACACGCCCCACGACGGCGGCCCTTCGGGGCCGGCGATCCTGGCGGGGCCGACCTGCGACAGTGTCGATATTCTGTATCAGCGGGAGGGCTATGAACTACCCCTGGACCTGGCCATCGGCGACCGGGTGCGGTTCCTCTCCGCCGGCGCCTACACCGCGACCTACGCCACGGTCGGCTTCAATGGCTTCGATCCCCTGCCGGCTTATTATATTTAGAATTTCTTAATCGATAGGAAGAATTTTCAGTTTGTGATCAGCCTCGTCCGATCACATCTACCCTCTATCAATAGCCAAATATGGTGAATCTGTTCACCAAGGCGAAAATGGAGGGCCAGGAAATGTCGATAGAATTTCTTTCTAAAATGGCCTATGGACGCTGCCTGCGGCTGCGTTTCGGTCCGCTGGCATTTCTGCTGAACGCATGGACCCCAAATGCCAAGGGACGCACCCCATGATCGCCGCCCTTGCGACCAGACAAGGCGGCCTTTCCCGGCCCGGCCCGGGGCGGGAGGATATCTGGGCCAGGCTCACCTTCGGCCTGCCCCAGGACGGCAAACCATATTTCGAAAGCGCCGCCCTGACCGGCGACCGGCCCAAATTGCATCACCCGACCGACGATCATCTGGTGACCCTGCACGATATGCGGCCCTTGGCCCCGTCCCTGGACCATGAGGGTTTCGAATTGCGCCGGCACGAGACGGCGGTGGGCGATCTGTACGACGACAACGCGGTGGCGGAGATTTACGACCGGGAAATCGAGGATTTGTTGAAAGCCATGACGGGCGCCATCCGGGTGGCGGTATTCGACCGGACCCGGCGTTCCGACAACCCCAAAGGCGCCGTCAACCCCGATGGTCCGCGCGGCCCCGCCGGCCGGG
This sequence comes from Alphaproteobacteria bacterium, assembly GCA_046582595.1. Taxonomy (GTDB): domain Bacteria; phylum Pseudomonadota; class Alphaproteobacteria. The sequence continues at coordinate 10,414 of JAYGEB010000353.1, forward strand.
TACATGTGGACTATACCGCCAGGTCCGGACCACGACGGGCGCGGGATATTCTCAGTGGGGCGGAGGTTGACCGCGTTCTCGCCACGGGCGGGCGCATCGCCCAGGTCAACGTCTGGCGGCCCATCACCGGCCCGGTGCGGCGCGCGCCCCTGGCCCTGGCCGATGCCTCCACCGTGCGGGCGGAGGACTTGATCGCCACGGATCAGATTTTCCCGGACCGGGTCGGCGAGATCTATCAATTGTCCCACGCGCCGCATCAACGATGGTACTGGGCGCCGGAGATGGAGCGGGACGAAGTGTTGTTGATCAAGGGCTGGGACAGCCTTGACGACGGCCGCGCCCAGTTCACCCCCCACGGCGCCTTCGATTTACCCGGCCAGGATCCCGGCGCCCCCGCGCGCGAGAGCATCGAAGTCCGCGCCTACCTGATCTTTGAAGGAGACCATCATGACTGAAGTATCACTGCCGCATGCGAAAACAGAGTTTGCTCTGCCCAGCCCGTGGGCGAAAGTGAAAGCCACCCTGAAGACCTGGCGGCGGCGGGAACGTGACCGGCGGTTTCTGGCGCAAATGAGCCCCTATCAGCGGGCCGACATCAACGCGCCCCTCAGCACCATCGAGCGGGAGATCGCCAAGCCGTTCTGGCGCGCCTGATCATCCGCTCGCCGGGTTGCCCCGAAGGCAATGCCCGTGGCGCATTCCGTGGCGAACGGTGGCCACATTTGGCAAGGTGCGAGCCCTGAGGAAAGCAATGATAGCCATCGGCGATATCCGGCCGGTGCGTGCCGAGATGCGGGTTTTCCGCCAACCATGCAAAGCGGCGGTCGATTGCGCGCAAATACTTGTCACGTTGCGCCTTGCCCCAGGTTTGGAAACTGTAGCGCCCGATGTTTTTTAGATCGTTTAGGGCGCGCGGCGTTACTCTATAACGCCTGTTCATTAGGCGTCATCAAGCTCGGAAATAACATCTTCTATCGAATATTCATCAACGAACTCGCCGCGTTTGGATTGCAAGGCCCCTTCGCTCAAATGGGCGCGCAGGGCCGCCAGTTTGCTTTTCTTTTCTTCCAAATTACGCAAGGCATCGCGTACAACTTCACTGGCTGTGCCATAACGGCCACTTGCGACCTCGTTTTTGATGAAAACTTCCCAATGTTCGCCGAGGCTTAGACTGGTGGTTGCCATGATCCGCACACCATATATTCAAAATTAACGAATATGAATATAAATCATTTGAACAGAATTACGATCCCTATATCAACGACCGCTAAAGCAACCCCAATGCCCGCAGTTCGGCGGCCATTTCGGGGGGTGGGCCGTCGTGGGCGGCCGGGTCCCAGTGGCCGGCCTGCAGGTGTTCGGGCAGGTCGGGGGCGGCGTCCTTGGATTCCAGATAGCGCCAGCCCTGGTGCGGGCGGCGGGCATGCAGTTCGGTGCGGACCAGTTCGGGGCCCAGGACCAGGCCGCAACGCTTGGCCTCCTCGTCATCATGCAATTCATCCAGGCGCACGATGGGCTGACGCACGCGGATAAAACCCTTGATAATCCAATAGATGGAGCCGCCGTCCAGCACCTCCGTGTCCCGGCGGGGCCGATTGCGGGTGCGGTGGATGTTTTCCCCAGGTTCGCCCCGGGCCTCGGCGCGGGCCCGGCGGTTGGCCTGGAAGGTGGCCAGTTGCTCGATCGAGTCAGCGCCCACGCATAGTTTGACGATGTGTACGGTCATGGCAGCCAGCCTAGCAGGCGCCACCAGAGATAATCCAGGGGCAGCAGCACCAGAACCGTAACCGCCAGCAGGCAAAGGCATAATTTATTGCCCTTGCCCATGGGCACGCCGCCCAGGTGCATGGCGACCACCAACGGCGGGGTTTGATAGGGCAGAATCACCGTGGTGTAACCGACCACGGTCAGCATCAAGACCGCCTCCACCGGCAGATCGGCGGCCACCGCCATATGGCCCGCCAAGGGCGCCAGGATCGCCGGCACGCCCGGTTGCGTGGCGAACATGGCCAGGGCCGAGGACAACCCGGCCACGGCGGCAAAATTCCAGGCGCTTTCACCTGGGCTCAGGTTGAGCAGGGGAATGACCGATTTGGCCAGCACGTCGCCCACCCCGCCATGGGCGACCAGGGCGCCCAGGCCCAGCACGCCGGCGACATAGAACAGGGAGCCGAATTTAACCTTTTCCTCGATGTCCTGGGGACTAACGATGGCGATAAACGGCAGAATCATGACGCCGGCGATGCCCAGGGCGACCCAGGCCGGCGAAATGTGATGCACGAAGTCGGTCATCCAAAGGGCCAGGGCCAGCAGCAGCAACAAAGTCATCAGGCGTTCGCGCCGCGCCATGGCGGACGGGGCCTCCGGGGCCTCCGCCTGGGCCGGCGACGCCTTGGCATCGTCCTCTGGAAACAGCCAGACCACCAGGACGCCGATGGCCACGGCCTTCAGGGCGCCGAGGATGGGGAAATGCAATAGCAGCCAGGTGCCATAAGTGGGCCGGATATCATACAGGGTCTCCGCCGCGCCGATGATCACCACGGCCGGCAGCGTGGCCGGCAAAATGGCGAAGCCGGGAATTAAGGTGCCAAAGGAAATTGCCAACACCATGCCGGCGCGGCCGTTGCTGCCCGGTCCATAACCGAAGCCGTCCGCCATGGCCAGGACGATGGGCAGCAGGATCATCAGACGCCCCAGGGTCGAGGGCATCAGGAAGGCCATGGCGACGCCCATCACCATGAGGCCCGCGATAATGCCCCCATAACGGCCGCCGAAACGCCGTTTGACATGATGGGCCAGACGCTCGGCCAGGCCCGTGCCGCGCACGCCGGCGCCAATGACCAGGCCGCCGAACACCAGCCAGAAGCCGGCCGATTGAAAGCCGGCGAAAACCACGCTGGCGGGGGCCAGGGCGAACAGCATGGCGATGGCGAAAAATAATATGGCGGTCACGAATTCCGGCAAGGCGCCGGTGGCGAACAGCACCACCGTGGCCAGGGCCAGGGCGCCCGTGCGCGCGGTTTCCACCGCCAGCCCGTCAATGGGCACGAAGGCCAGCGCCAGGGCCGCCAGCAGGCCCGGCGCGGCGATCAAATGGGATCGTTTCATAAAACTGTCAAACCACCGTTTGGGCCATGGGCGCGCGCCGCGTGGGTCATGGAAAATATTTTCCCCGTTCGCCGCCGTGCTACACTGCGCCGATGCTGGAAACAACAGATATCGCGCCGACGGACGCCATTGCCCAGTCCGCCGGCTTCAACCCGTCCCGTCTGGCGGACGCCGTGGCCTTCGCCCGCTGCCACGAGATCGGCTGGTCCCGCGACATCGATCAGCAGTTGGCCAGCGGGGAGTTCGAGCCGCCGCCCTGGAACGAGGTTCTTGGCCCGACCACGCCGCGCGGCGGCCCGGCGGGCATCATCATGCGCCATGGCCAGGTGGCCGCCACCTGGGGCGATCCCGGCCGCGCCGACATGACCTTTTCCGTGGCCAAAAGCTATCTGGCCGTCCTCACCGGGATCGCCGTCGGCGACGGCCTGATCGGCGATGTGGACGAGTTGGTGGCCAGGACCGCCACGGACGATCAATTCACCTCGCCGCGGAACCGGGACATCACCTGGCGGCATTTGTTGCAACAGACCTCGGAATGGGAAGGCAGCCTGTGGGGCAAGCCGGACCTGATCGACCGGCACCGGCAACTGGGCCGGGGCGCCGACAATTCCCGCAAGGGCCAGCACCGGGAGCTGGGCCCGCCGGGCAGTTATTGGGAATATAACGACGTGCGGGTCAACCGCTTGAGCCTGTCGCTTTTGCAATTGTTCCGCCGGCCCCTGCCGGAGGTTCTGGCGGCGCGCATCATGGAACCCCTGGGCGCCTCGGACGGCTGGTCCTGGCATGCCTACCGCAACGCGATCGTCACCCTAGATGGCGTGGCGATGCCGTCGGTGCCCGGCGGATCGCACTGGGGTGGTGGCCTGTGGATCGGGGCGCGGGACCAGGCTTTGCTGGGGCAACTGATCCTGCGGCGCGGCGTCTGGCGGGGCCGGCAATTGTTGTCCGAGGTGTGGATCGAGGCCATGGCGACGCCTTGCGCCATCAATCCGGAATACGGCTATTTGTGGTGGCTGAACACGGACCGGGCCCGTTATCCGGCGGCCTCCGCCAGGGCGGTGGCCGCCGTGGGCGCGGGCGGCAATACCATTCTGGTCGAACCGGAGCATGATCTGGTGCTGGTCGCGCGCTGGCTGGACGGCGCGGCCTTCAATCCATTGCTTGAACGGACCATTGCCGCGATAGATGCCTAACGGCCCAGCCCGAAAGGGCATGTTTGGGCAAAACCTTCAGGGCCAGACCTGCACATAGGCGGCGCGCTCTCGGGTCGATACATCGCCGAACTTGGCGTCGTATTCCGCCAGCAGTTCCTTGAAATGGCCGGAGGCCTGAAAGCGTTCAAAGGTCTCTTCGTTTTCAAATTCATAGACCGCCATATACTGGTATTCGTCATCGCTCAAAATGGTTTTGTAGCGCTTGGCGCTGACCGCGCCGGGAAAGCGCAGCAACTGCGGGCAATGTTCCTTGTGGTACCAATTGTTATAGGCTTCTTCCCGCTCGGCGGAAATCGTCGCCCGCACCGTAAACAATACAACTGCCATCTCTCGTCTCCTTTACTTATCTCACGGCCCAGCGGGCCAGGTTTTCCGCGTTGCGGTAGGCGATGTTTTCCCTGACCTCGACAGGCAGATCGGCGAGCCATTGCCGCGACCAGTTGGCATGCGCGACGACTTGGCCCCAACGCCGCGGCGTAAAGGTGTCCGTGCCGATCATGAAGCGGCCGGGAAATTGCAAAAACACCTTGCGCCATTGGGCATCGACCTTGCCCGCCGCCGCATGATCCGAACGGAAGGCCAGGTCGGACCATAGGTTTTCATGCTTGCCCAGCATGGCCGCCACCGCTTCGGGCGCGGCGAAACCGGAATGGGCCCAGAGCACGCGGGCGTCCGGGTTTTGGGCGAAGATGCGGTCGACCGCATCGGCATCGGCATGGACATGCAGGAAGATCCCGTATTGCGCCGCCAGCAACACGATGCGGCGGGGCACGGGCAGGTCGGCGTCGGCGCCAAAGATGTGCAGTTCGCCGATGCCGGCATATTTGTTCCGGGCCAGCAGCTTGGCCACCATGTCGCCCACCGAGGCATCGCGGAACCAGGTGCCGGTCTCGCCACGGCGGCGATAGGGGCGCAACACGGGCACGATCAAATCCGGCGCTTCTTTGTACAGCATCTGAGTGCCTTGGTCGGAAGACGACGAGACGAAGGCCTTGGTCAACCCGGCCTTGCGCAACACCTTGATGGCCTCCGCCGGCGGCAGCCCATCCCAAGCGTCGTGGCTGTAGTGGATATGGGCATCGGCCAGGGGGCTCTGCGCCAAGGCCGCGCCCATGATGGCCAGCAATACGACCACCGGCACGGCCGTCATGGCCCAAAATACCCTGGGGATGTTCTGCTTCATGACCGCCAGACTAACCGCATGGGGCGGGCGATGCCATCCATGTTGCGCCGGCGGCGCAACGGCGCGATGATGGCGCGAGGGAGAGAGATCATGACCGAAACCAGCCAGCGCCCGTCCCTGTATGACAAGCCTCCCGGCTACGATGTGCATTTCGAGGCCTGTCCGAAGCGCCTGCGGGTAATCTTCAACGGCGAGACCATCGCCGATTCCACCCACGCCCAATATCTGCGGGAGAGCAATCATCTGCCGGTCTACTACTTCCCTCTGGCCGACGTGGCCCGGAAATTCCTACTTGCGACGGACCATTCCACCCATTGCCCCTTCAAGGGGGATGCCGCCTATTGGACGGTCAAGGTGGGGGGCCGCGAGGCGGAGAACGCCGTCTGGAATTATCCCGCGCCGTATGGGGAGGTGACCGAGATCAAGGACTATGTGTCGTTCTATTGGGACCGCATGGACCATTGGTTCGAAGAGGACGAGGAAGTTTTCGTCCACCCGCGCGACCCGCGCGTGCGTCTGGATATCCTGGATAGCTCCCGCGCGGTGCGCATCACCGTATCGGGCCAGGTGGTGGCGGAAAGCAGCCAGGCGCGGCTGTTGTTCGAAACCGGCTTGCCCACGCACTACTATTTGCCCAGGGAGGATGTGAAAATGGAGTTGCTGCAAACCTCCAAGCGGCACACGGCCTGTCCGTACAAGGGCACGGCGGAATACTGGCATCTCAATTTGGGCGATGAATGTTTCGAGGATCTGGTTTGGAGCTACCCCGAACCCGTGGCCGAGGCGGCCCGCATCAAGGACTATCTGTGTTTCTTCAATGAGCGGGTCGAGGCGATCTGGGTGAATGGCGAAGAGATGGAACGGCCGGTGACGAAATGGTCGCTGAAATAGCCCGATGGAGTTCCGCCTTGGCGTCGGGTAGACCGGAGCCATGATCCTCAACGAACAGCAACGCATGATCCAGGAGACGGCGCGGCGTTTCGCGCGGACGGAAATCCTGCCCAACCTGAAACAATATGAACGCACCGGCGCAACGCGGGAACTGCTGGCCAAGATGGGCCAGGCCGGCCTCATGGGTATTTGCATCGATCCCGAATGGGGCGGCGCGGGGGCCGACTTCACCGCCTATGTCTTGGCCATGGAGGAAATCTCCGCCGCCGACGGCGGCATCGCCAATTTGATGGCGGCGAACAATTCCCCGGTAATGGCCGCCCTGCGCGATCACGGCAGCGAGGCCCAGAAGGCGCGGTTCTTCCCCGCCCTGACCTCCGGAGAGATGATCGGCTGTTTTGCCTTGACCGAACCGCACACCGGCTCGGACGCCGCCGCGATTACCACCCGTGCCGAACGCCGGGGCGATCATTTCGTCCTGAACGGCGCCAAGCAGTTGATCACCGCCGGGCGCCGCGCCGGCGTCGCCATCATTGTCGCCGTCACCGATCCGGAGTTGGGCAAGCGCGGCATCTCCACCTTCCTCACGCCCACGGACAATCCAGGCTACAAGGTGTTGGCGGAGGAGGCCAAGCTGGGCCACCGCACGAACGACACCTGCGCCCTGGCGTTCGAGGACATGGTGGTGCCGGCCACGGATCTGCTGGGCGAGGAGGGCCGGGGCCTGGGCATCGCGCTCGCCAACCTGTCCGCCGGCCGTATCGCGGTGGCGGCCCAGGCCGTAGGCGGGGCGCGGGCGGCGTTCGAGGCCGCCTTGGCCTATGCCCAGGAGCGGGAGGCCTTCGGCAAGGCCATATTCGAGCATCAGGCGGTGGCCTTCCGCCTGGCCGATATGGCAACCCAGATCGAGGCCGCCCGCGCCCTTTATTTGCATGCCGCCCAGGTCCACGACAGCGGCGCGCCAAGTTTGAAAGAGGCGGCAATGGCGAAACTATTCGCCTCCGACATGGCCGAAAAAGTCGCCTCCGAGGCCCTGCAAACCTTCGGCGGTTACGGCTATCTGGAAGATTTCCCCGTCGCCAAGATATTCCGCGACGTCCGCGTCTACCGCATCTACGAAGGCACCAACGACATCCAGAAAATTGTCATTTCGCGGTCGCTTGCCGAGCATTGATCAAACGGGTTCGAAGCGCGGCACGTCAATTTCCGCCGCCCGCCCGCGCATCATCGCGGCATCATGCCAGGCCTGCATGCGCAGCATGGTATCCATATCCAAGCCGAAGGCTTTTTCGATCCGAAGCGCCATTTCCGGTGACAGAGCCGCCTTTTCGTTGACCAGGTCCGACAGTGTCGCGCGGCGCACGCCCAGGGCCTCCGCCGCCCTGGTTATGTTGATATGAAGAGCCGTCAGAATTTCTTCTCGGATGAACTCACCCGGATGGCACGGCATCATGCCAATCTTAATCTGTTCTTCGCTCACCTCTCTGCCATCATCTTATTCAATCAAGCGGCGAAGTCCTCTATGACGGATGGAGCGAAAATTCATGCCATATTGTACGGTGATGGCGTACATTTGTCAAAGATGATTGCTCCCCCAGTTGAGCGCGCCACTGGGCTAGTCTAGTATACCGGCAGTGGATCGCAACAGGAGCACCGGCGCCATGACCGTCGAATATATGAAGACCATTCGGGAGAAGTATAGCAAGCTCGGCTATGCCGCCTATGGCTGGCACAAAGCGGAGGCGGCGCCGCCCTGGACGGCTTTGGCAAAACCGTTGTCGGACTGCAAAGTGGGCATGCTGTCCACGGCGGGCACCTATGCCGCCGGGCAGGTGGCGTATTTTTACAAGGACGACACCTCGCACCGGGTTATTCCCTCACATACGCCGGTCGCGGAGCTGCGCTTTTCCCACCTGACGGAAAACTATCTGCCCGATGCCCGGCGCGATGCCAATTGCGCCTTTCCCATCGAGCCGTTGCGCCAGCTGGCCAATGAAGGCGTGCTCGGCGCGGTGGCGGACAATGTGTTTTCCTGCATGGGCGCGGTCTATTCGAAACGCCGGGTGGATGAGGAACTGGCCCCGGCCATGTATGAAGCCTTCGCCTCGGAAGGGGTTGATGCCGCCTATCTGGTGCCGTTGTGACCGGTCTGCCATCAGACCGTGTGTCTGATCGCCCGTTACCTGGAACAGCGCGGCATCCCCACCCTGGTGATGGCCACGGCGCTGGACATCGTTGAATTCGGCTGGCCGCCGCGGGCCGTGTTCATGGACGTTCCCCTGGGCCATGGCGGCGGTCCGGCCTTCGAACCCGGCCGGCAGTTAGCCATCGCGCGGGATGCTTTCGCCGCCTTCGGGCGCATGAAGGAGCCCGGCGGCATCATCCATCTGGAGCATCCCTGGCCCGGCGGCGAAGGCTGGCAAGACGCCGCCTCGGATGACGGCGCCGAGGACGTGCGCCAGCCCCGAGATCTGACGCCGCGCTATCAAATGGAGGCGGACCGGCGGCTGGCGGAAGCGGCGGCCGGCGATTAGACAGGGATTTTGTCCGAACGAGAGCCCACGGCGGCCGCGGCCGTCACCCCGCTGACCCTGATCCGGGACCGCAATTTCCGCCGCGTCTGGCTGGGCGGCGCCCTGGGCTGGATGATGCGCTGGCTGGAAATGCTGGCGATCGGGGTTTTCACCTTCCAGGTCACCGGCTCCGCCCTCATGGTGGCTCTGATCACCATGGTGCGGACCCTGCCCATGCTGTTGTTCAGCGCCTTCACGGGCGCCATTGCCGATGGCTTCGACCGGCGGCTGATGCTGCTGGCGGGCATGGGTTTTCTGACCCTGACATCGGCGGTTCTGGCCATCATGGCGATCATGGGGGTGATCGAGCTGTGGCACGTGGCCGTGGGGATGTTCATATCCGGCCTGTACGGCAGCCTGGAGTTCCCCGTGCGCCGGGCCATGCTGGGTATCATCGCCCAGGCCAGGGCGGGGCCGGCGGGGGCCGGCGTGGCCTTGACCCTGGACAGCGCCACCAATCACGGCATGCGCCTGATCGGCCCGGTACTGGGCGGTCTGGTGCTGACTAAATTTGGCCTGCCCGGCGTCTATGTGGCGGGAACGGTACTGTTCGGTCTGGGCTTCATGCTGATCTGGGGCGTGCAATATCACGCGGCCCATCATGGCCCCGGCGCGACGCGCATCCTGGGCCAGATTGTCGAGGGCCTGCGTTATATCCGTACCAACCCAAAGGTCATGGGCACCCTGTACGTCACCATCGTGATGAACGTCTGCGGCTTTCCCTATGTCGCCATGGTGCCGGTGATCGGCGAGCGGGTGCTGAGCCAGGGCGCGGTGGCCACGGGCATGTTATTGTCCGTGGAGGCGGCGGGCGGGTTGCTGGCCGCCATGATCATTGCCAATTACGCCCGGCCCCGGCATTTTCCGCGCATCTATTTCCTTGGCTCGGTGTTTTTTCTTGCCGCCGTTCTGGCCTTTTCCCTGTCGCGGATTTATGCCCTGTCCCTGGGCCTTTTATTCCTGGCCGGCCTGGGCGTGGCCGGTTTCGCCGCCATGCAAAGCACCATCGTCTTCACCGCCGCGCCGCCCGAGATGCGCGGCCGCCTGATGGGCGTGCTGGCGGTCTGTATCGGCGTCAGCCCCCTGGGCATGCTGCAAGTTGGCCTTCTCGCCGAAAGCTTCGGCGGCGCCATGGCCGTCGGCATCATCGCCGCCGAGGGCCTGGCGGCGATGGCCATCGCCGGCCTGATCTGGCCGCACTTCCGCCAGCGGCACTGAGCCCGGCCGCCGGGCGCGCGGGCGTGCCCTTCAGCGACGAGGCCGCTTTTCAACATTATATGGACGGCCCGCGCCTGACCGGGTTGCCGGAGGCATAGACCGAGACTAACCGGTTAAAGCAGACAGCCACTACATATGGGTTTGCCGCGCACATTATTTTTTGCGGCGGCAATTTGCCGTGAGCTACCATTTGACGCCGTATATGAAGCACATGGATTCTCCTGTCGCCAGCTATTACACTCGGTACAATGAAAGAGGGAACCCAACGTAGGCTGGCGGCGATCGTGTCCGCCGATGTCGTCGGTTATTCGCGCCTTATGGGCGTGGATGAAGCCGAAACACTGGCGACAATGCAAGCCCATCGCACGGAACTCTGGAACCCTATCATTGAGCAATATGGCGGCCGCGTGGTCGGAACCGCCGGCTACAGTTTACTCATTGAGTACGCGAGCGCCGTGGCGGCGGTAGAGAGTTCCGTCGCCGTGCAGCGCGGAATGCTTAAACGCACCGCCGGCTTGCCGGACGAACGCCAAATGTTGCTTCGGATCGGCATCAACATCGGTGAGGTCATTGTCGAGGGTGAGGACATTTTTGGCGATGGCGTCAATATTTCCGCTCGCCTTCAGGCTATCGCCAAAAGTGGCGGTATCGCCATTTCCAGCAACGTTCATGAGCAGGTGAGCGGCAAGCTTGATGTCGCGTTCCGCGACGACGGGGAACACCAGGTCAAAAACATCGACCGTCCGGTTCATGTTTGGCGCTGGTTTCCAGACGCAAAAACCACGACGAATGAAGCCGTTACGGCTGATCACCCTCTGACCCTGCCCGACAAGCCTTCCATCGCCGTGCTGCCGTTCGAAAATATGTCCAATGACCCTGATCAGGAATATTTCGCGGACGGCATGTCCGAGGATATCATTACCGCGCTCTCTCGTTCGCCCTGGCTCTTCATCATCGCCCGTAACACAACCTTTACCTATAAAGGTGGAAACATTGACGTGAAGCGGGTCGCGCGGGATTTAGGCGTCAGATATGTGCTTGAAGGCAGCGTCCGCAAGGCCGGCAACCGAGTTAGAATAACGGCGCAGCTAATTGACGGAACCACGGGTGGACATGTTTGGTCGGAACGCTATGACGGCGAATTGGCCGATATCTTTGATCTCCAGGATGAAATCACACAAAACGTCGTCGCATCGATTCAAACACAGGTGCACCTGACGGCGAGCGAACCGGCTGGGAGAAACAAGCGCCCGGACCTCACCGTATGGGAGCTGACCATGCGCGGTTGGCAATTCTTGTACGATTTCTCACAGGAAAGTTTTGCCGCCGCCAAGACCCTACTGGAAGAGGCGATTGCTCACGATCCCAACAGCGCCGAAGCTCATCTGGTCCTTGCGGTGATTCATTTTCACGATGCGCACATGGGTTTTGTGAGCGACCGCCAGACGACGCTGACCACGGCCAATCAACTTGCTTTACGGGCAACCCGTCTTGACGAACAAAACGAGTATGCGCACTGGGCCCTCGGTCTTAGCTATTGGGGCCTTGCCAGGCACGATGAGGCGATCGTCGCCCTGGAGCGGGCACTGGAGCTTAACCCGAACTGCTCGGTCGTATACGGCAGCCTCGGCACGGTATTGAGCCTGGTTGGCCGCATCGACGAAGCGATAGCCAACCACGAGATTGCAATACGGTCCAATCCGCGCGATCCTAGTATCTTCTTCCGCTTTACCGGGATTGGCTTGGCCCACTTTCTGGCGGAACGTTACGACGCCGCCATCGAATGGGCCGACAAGGCGATACACCGCAGACCGAATTGGTACTTGGGCCACTTTCTTCTCGCCGCCAGTCATATTCGGGCCAACCGCCGGGAGGAAGCGGAAGTTGCCGTCAGCCGTTGCCGCGAGGTATTGCCCAACGCATCGGTCTCGCAGCTTGACGGCCTGGCCATAAAGGATGCCGCCGAGATGGAGCGGTTCCGCGATAGCCTTCGCGAGGCGGGTCTGCCGGAATGACCGCTTCAAAGCGAAAACGAATGTTCGAAAAACCACGGTCACTTGCGCTTGGGGTCACCACCGACGCCCTGGGCGGCGGAGCCATGGCGTATCGATGGCACAAAATTTAGTGGGTATCCGCATTAACCGGATAGGCGCGAAATGAACCTCTGAGACGCGATCCAATACATCGCGCGCCGCAAAACCATTCGAATTGGACGTGGCCGGCGCCGGCCAGAGACCGTAAGATCAGGGAATGTCAAAATTCCGCGGGAGAGCAAAATGGCGGCGGAGCGTCCCCATTGTCTGGTTGTCGGCGTCGGCGCGGGGACCGGGCTGGCCTGTGTGCGGCGTTTCGTTGACGGTGGCTACAAGGTGTCCATGATCGCCCGCCATGGGGAGCGGCTGCAAAGTTTCGCCGATGATATCGACCACGCCATGGCCTACCCCGCCGACATCGCCGATCTGGGGGGTTACCGCGCCACCCTGCAAAGGATCGTGGCGGAGCGGGGGCAGCCGCTGAAAGTGATCTACAACGCCGCCCTGGCGACCTTCGCGCCCTACACGGAACTGGATACGGAGCTGTTCGAGCGGAATTTCCGGGTCAATACCACCGGGCTGCTGGTCACCGCCCAGGAACTGGCGCCGGGCATGGTGGAACGGGGCGACGGCGCCCTGATCGTCACGGGCAATACCGGCGCCACGCGCGGCACGCCCCGGTTCGTGGGATTTTCTCCCACCAAGGCCTCTCAGCGTATCTTGGCCGAGAGCCTGGCGCGGGAGCTTGGGCCTCAGGGCCTGCATATCGCCTACGTGGTGATCGACGCCATGATCGACATGCCCATGGTGCGCAAGCGCTTGCTGGACAAGGCGGACAATTTTTTCGCCAAGCCCGCCGATATCGCCGGCGAGATCTTTCATACCGCCCACCAGCCCCTCTCGACCCGTTCCTTCCTGGTGGAAATCCGGCCCCACGGCGAGCCCTGGTAGCGGAATCGGCGGGCCACGCCGTAAGTTGGATAGGTCATAGACCATTGGGATACGCCACAGCTACGGCCGCGACCGCAGCCCGGCGCCCCTGCGCCGCCCCCATGGAGCCGTGCGCTTCAGCGCACTGGCGTGAACGAAAAAGGTCTACGTGCCCGTGAAGACCGGTTTACGTTTTTCAACGAAAGCCGCCACGCCTTCGCGGTAGTCGTTGCGTTTGGCGCAATCGGCGAAACATTCGGCCTCTAACTGCAACTGGCTCTCGAACTCGTTCTCCAGGGAGCGGTACATGAGCTTTTTACCCTGGCCATAGACGTGGGTCGGGCCGTTGGCCAGGCGGGTGGCCAGCTTGTCGCATTCGGCGTCCAGATCGGCGTCTGGAACCACGAAGTTGACCAGGCCCATGTCGGACATCTTCTGGGCACTATAACGGTCGCCCAGCAGGGTCATCTCCAATGTCCGCTTGATGCCAATGGCGCGGGGCAGATGGAAGGATGAGGAGCCGTCGGGCGTGGTGCCGATATTGCAGTAGGCCAGGGTGAAAAAGGCGCTTTCTTCCGCGATCACCAGATCGCAGGCGGCGGCCAGGGAAACCCCGGCGCCGGCGGCGGCGCCGCGTACCTTGGCGACAATGGGCTTGGGCATGCGGCGCATGGAGAACATGATGGTGTGCAGGTCGTGGATGCGGTGCAAAAAATCCCGCTGCACCTGGCTGTCTTCGTGGTTGCGCAGGTATTCGTGCATATTCTTCACATCACCCCCCGCCATGAAGTGGTCGCCCGCGCCTTCCAGCACGATGCAGCGGATGGCATCGTCGAATTCCAACCTGTGGAAGGCCTCGTCCATCTGGGCCCGCATGTCCATGGACAAGGCGTTGCGCGCCTCGGGCCGGTTCATGGTCATGGTGGCCACGCCGCCCGCTACCTTCACATCAAGATCAGCCATCGTTCCGTCTCCTCTCGGGAATTACCTTGGGTTCATCGCGCCGCCGGCGATTTGTTCATGCCGCTTCAGGGCATAGTGGGGAATTAGCCCTGGCGTGGCAAGCCGCCTTGCAACAGCGCGCCAAGGGCATCGGCGGTGTCGTGAATGGGCTGGGCGGCGCCCCGCGCCCGCGCCAATATCAGGGCGCCTTCCAGCCCGGCGATGATGGCCGTGGCCATCGGCCCGGCGCGGTCCGGCGGCCAGCCGTGACGCCGCAAAAGCGCCTCCAGCACGCCCTGCCAATCGGCGAAGACCGCTTGCCCGGCGGCCGATATCGCGGCGGAACCCGGCGCGGTTTCCAACAGGACCGTCGCAATGGGACAGCCGTCGCGGAATTTCGATGCTTCCAGCCATTGCGCCAGCAATTCGGTGTAGCGGCGCAGGAAATCCACCGGGTCGCGGGCCTGCCGGGCCAGTTCGGCAAGGGTCTCTGTCACCAGACCGCCGGCCGCCGTGACGGCGGCGGCGCCAATCTCCTCCTTGCCGCCGGGGAAGTGGTGATAGAGAGAGCCCCGCGCGGCGCCGCTGGCGGCCAGAATATCGCGCAATCCGGTACCGCTGTAACCTTGCCGGCGAAACAATTTCGCGGCGGCCCAGACCAGGGCCTGACGTTGTCTGCTTTTCGGTGGCGCCATTTGCTTCTATTATATGTAGACTGGTCATCATAGTATTGATAACAGCGCTCCATGTCCATGGATTTGTGCGTTTCCGAGGAACGGCGACGGCGGATCAACGTGGGGCGGCTTGGCGCAATATTCGGAAATATTTGCCAAGAACAAAAAACATCCGCCCGCCGTTAACCAAATATTCAAGGCCCTCGCGCAAACTGCCCCCCGTCGCGTCCGCGGAGGAGGGCTGTTTTGCGCTCGTTGGCCGTTGGACGACACATGCACTGGCTGACCAAACAACTGGATTGAATGGGACAGGAACGATGACTGTCGATATGAACATGACGATCCTGATCGTCGATGATTACAAGACAATGCTGCGCATCATCCGCAATTTGTTGAAGCAGCTTGGTTTTAGCAATGTCGATGAAGCCGCCGATGGCGCGGCCGCCTTGCGGAAGCTTCGCGGCAAGGACTACAACCTGGTGATATCCGACTGGAACATGGAGCCGATGACCGGCTACCAGTTGCTGAAGGAAATGCGCTCGGACGGCAAATTGCAGGAAACGCCGTTCATCATGATCACGGCTGAATCCAAGACCGAGAATGTGATCGCGGCGAAAAAGGCCGGGGTGAACAATTACATCGTCAAACCGTTCAATGCGGCGACCCTAAAAACCAAGATGACATCGGTGATCGGAGACTTCTGATCCAGCCCGGCTTCATTTAGTTTTCAACGGATCCACGGAGCAAATTTTAATGGATACGGAAAAGGTCAGCGCCGGGATCGAACAATTGGTCGATCATCTGCGCGCCAGCAAATCGGCCGCCACTGATCTCGGCGATATCGCGGGGGTCACGGAAATTCTTCTGGCGACCATGCGGCGCTTTTTCAATTCCATTGACACGACGCTGTATACGGAATTCCGCAGCCTGTCGGAGTATATCCAGCGCGCCCGGTCCGAAATTTCGGAATTGCGGCCGAACGACCTGAAGCATGAAAGAATCCCCCGCGCCGGGTTGGAGCTGGAGGCCATTGTCGCCTCGACCGAGGAGGCCACGGGCACTATCATGGACGCGGCGGAAGAGACCATGTCCGCAGATCCAGCCGCCGAGGGCTATGGCGATGCGGTCAATGAGGCCTGCATGCGGATATTCGAGGCTTGTTCTTTCCAGGATATCACCGGGCAGCGGATCACCAAGGTGGTCGCGACCTTAACCTACATCGAGGAACGCCTGCACGGATTGCAGGAAGCCTGGGGTCCGGATATTGCCGATGCGGACGGCGAAACGCCGCTTCCCGGCGTGGACGATGATGCCCGGCCCGACGGCGATTTGCTGAACGGCCCGGCACTGGTTGGCGAAGGTATCCTGCAAGACCAGGTCGATGATCTTTTCGGTGAAGCCGTGACCGCCGACATGACCGGTAAAAAGATCGGAGGTGGTGTTGAGATCGAAGTTGAACCGGATGCCATCGAGGCCGTCGAGGAGCCTGGTCATGAGGAACGGAACGGCCACACGAATGGCGAAAGTCACGAAGAAGGCCATGAAGAAAGCCATGAAGAAAATGCCGGCGCCAACCAGCAGGCAACAGCGGAACCGGCCGCCATCAAGACCACCGACGAACCGAAACTTGACGACATCGTGCTCCTGTCTTCCAAGGGCAAGGAAGAGGCGACGCAAGCGGACATCGACGCCCTGTTCGATTAGAGCTTTTTAGGATTCTTCCAAGCCGCCCGCGCCACCAACGCCCCGGCATTTTACCAATGCAGCGATGACAGCGCCGCCTGGGGCCGCTCGCCGGCTTCTTCGGCAAGCTTGCGCATCCGCTCCTCGTCAAACTGTCCATCCGGGCCCAGGCCCATGTCATCGCCATGGATGCCACCGACGATCCAGACAGCGTCAATGCCGGCCCGCCGGGCGCCCCGGATATCCGTGGCCAGGGCATCGCCCACCATCACCGCGCGGCTTTTGGGTATCTCTGGCGAGGCAGCGAAGAGACGGTCGAATATTTCCGGGAACGGTTTGCCGAACCGCCGTACCTGGCCGCCCAGTTCTTCGTAAAACGCCGCCACGGCGCCGGCGCATTGGATCATCTCCTCGCCGCGGATGACCACTAGGTCCGGATTGGCGCAGATCATCGTCAGGTTACGCGAAACCGCCCCCGACAGCAGGTCACGGTAGTCTTCCGCCCGGTCCACCTCGTCATCGAACAGCCCCGTGCAAAGGATCAGTTCCGCCGCCGCCAAGTCTACTTCGCGGCCGCCGCAGGCATCCAGGGTGGGCCGGTTGCGTTCCGGACCAAGATGAAAATAGGCCGGTCGGGGGACGGTGGCGGCGATGGCGTTGGCGGTGGCCTCGCCAGAGGTCAACAGCCAGTCATACAGCGCCGGTCCGATCCCAAGTTCCTCGAGATGTCCCGCCACCGACGCACTGGGCCGGGGGGCGTTGGAGAGCAGCACCACTCTGCTGCCCCGCCGGCGCAACCGGCTTAGACAATCCACGGCGCCCGGATAAACGGCGACGCCGTTATGCACGACGCCCCACAGATCAAAAATGAAAAGATCGTAGTCCCCGGCCAGTTCCGCCAAGCCCCCGATTACTCTAATCGCCGTGCCGCTGTTCATTCTTAATCCGCGCATTGCGCCCCGCCACCCAGGGCAGCCACCCCATAGCCGAGGCCCACGGCCTTGTCCATATCCCGGACCGTTTTGACAAGGGCGGCGGAGCAAGGTGAAAATGCCGCGGGAATGGTCGCCGCGCCGCGGATGCCCATCAAACAATTTTGAAAATGCTGGTAATATGGTTGAGAGGTATTCACGATGGCACAGGTTGATTGGTATATCGAAGGGCCGGAA
>JAYGEB010000358.1:0-2232 GCA_046582595.1 Alphaproteobacteria bacterium
CCAATTTCTATTTTTATATCAATAAGTTGTGGATGTCGCGTCAGCTTTGCGGCAGGCGTGGCGTGGCCGGGTGGTGCGATCCGGACCAGCCGGAAACGCGGCGCGGCGCCAATACCCGGCATTCCCCGCCCGCCTTCCATCAATGATCGGTATTCGCCCGGCCCATCGGTTTCGGGGACGGGGGACCCGCCCGGCGCCCGGCGCGGGATCCGTCATCGGGGTTGTCACGGATCGCCTGCGACATCATGAAGCAGGTGATTCGGTTGGCCGGGCAGGAGTGTTCGGGACGGCACCGCGAGCCGCCTGTTTCAGGTTTGATACGCCGGGTAAATCGTCTGTTGCGGCAAAATGGCCAGGGACTTCTCTCGCCCGGAGACGGCCTTTGTGCTATGGACCGCTCTCGTCCGGCGACGGCCATTGTGCTACCGTCGCCGCCGGATGAGGGGGAGCGGTTCGGGGAACCCGGTTGAATGCGCTCGATTGTGGTGTCAGGTGGTAGTTGATCCGATGGCAAAAACGCTGGAACGGATTTCAAACGTATTCAAACTGCGCATCGGCGTGGCCATCACGTTATGTGCGTTGGCGGGCATGGCGATGACGCCCGGCGCGTCCCTGCCGCCGTGGAAGATTGCGGTTCTCGCCCTGGCGGTGTTTCTGTCGTCCGCCAGTGCCGGCGCGTTCAATCAATATGCCGAGCGTGAACTGGATGCGCGGATGCCGCGTACCCGCAACCGGCCGTTCGTCACCGGGGTATACCAGGCCGGCTGGCGGTGGCTCGCCGGAATCGGTGCGATCCTCGCCTTCGCCGTCGGCGGCGCGGCCTGGATTCTGAACGTCCATGTCGCGCTCTATGTTTTCCTGGGCGCGTTCGTCTATGGCATCGTTTACACTCTCTGGCTCAAGCAGCGCAGTGTCTGGAACATTGTCATCGGCGGTCTGGCCGGCACCTTTGCCGTGATGGCGGGTGCCGCGGCCATTACGCCCAGCCTCGCGCCGGCATCCATCATCCTCGCCATCGTCCTGTTTTTATGGACCCCGCCGCATTTCTGGAGCCTGGCGATGGGCTTGCATAAGGACTATGCGGCGGCAGGGGTTCCGATGCTTCCCATCGTCATCGGCGATGCCGCCGCTTCATGGATCATCCTGGGACACTCGATCGTCCTGGTGGCGGTATCCCTGGTCGCGATGGCATACGGCATGGGCGTGATCTATCTGGTGGGTGCCCTGGCGGGTGGCGGGTTCTTCATCCATCACAGCATCAAACTGGTCCGCGATCCCGGCCCAAAGGCCGCCATGACAAATTTCTATGCATCTTTTGTGCAGCTCGGCCTGCTTTTGGTCGCCGCCATCATCGACGGCGCCCTGAACCTTTAGAGCACCACCCGGTCATGCGGCCGCCGCCATCGCATCGGCGAGCACGGCCTTGTAGACCCGATCGACCGCCAGGCTGTTGCGCGCGCCGCGCAGAACGTGCTCATAACCGTCATCGGTGTGCACGTATTTTTCGGCGACCTTCAAGAGCAGGTGCGCATGCTCGATTTCCGCCACCATATGCTCGGCATTGGATGGCTGCTTCTTGAATGAGATGCCGAGTTCGTCCCGCATCTTCTCGCCGATGCGCCGGGCATTGCCGCCGCCCTTCACGATCTCGTCGGAATTGGCAATCTCGAGGATGCACGACGCCGCCAGCGCTTCGAGCCAGTGCCCGTTCTTGGCCAGATGCAGCCAGGCAAAGCAACATGTGGCGACCCCGCCATCCGGTGCGGTATTGCGGAAATCGTCCGCCGTCAGCCCGACCGCAGCGCCTTCCTCGACACCGAGGGTATAGTGATCGGCGACGCCGCGCTCCGGATCGCCTGCCAACTCTTCCTGCTCGTGTTCCCAGATCAGACGCTTGACGTCGAAGGGAGAGGCGCCCTGCACGTATCCCCAGCAGTCGCGCCGGTTGAGGACGAAATGGGCGCGCTGCAGGATATACACCTGCGCCGCGCCATTGGTCAGTTTCAGATCGTACAGTTTGCGGTATTCAGGCGAGGCAATCTGCTCGTTCGCCATCCGGACGAGTCGATCCTCCAGCTCCTTTATCCCCGAAATGGTGGCCGCCATATCCCGCCCCCTTCTTATTCACGCCCTTAACCGGCTTTGCCTGAATTGTGAAATGTATCCCGGCCGGAACAACGTTTCCACCCAAAGAGTTAGAGCACTATCCGAACAAATAGGATCAATTTGATG
>JAYGEB010000379.1:0-21483 GCA_046582595.1 Alphaproteobacteria bacterium
GCGGCGGTGGAACTGGCCAAATTGGAGCTGACGGAAGCCGCACGTAAATAGACGCCGGTCAAAACACCTCACAAGGGTGTGAACGCCAAACAAGCTCCCAGCGAAAACTTTTTCTTAACCATTCTTGATGCGGCGGCGCGAGATGACTATATTCCGCCGTTCCAAACTGGATCGGGAACCGAATGCGGCCCGTTTCAGGATTGCCGTGTGTTTTAATTACCCATCGAGGCCGCTTCATGTCGGACGTCAATATTTCCACCAATTACCGTCCCAGCGAAAAAGAAAGATTCATGGGCCCGAAGCAGCAGGAATTCTTCCGGCGGCGGTTGCTGGGGTGGCGCGATGACATCGTCCGCGACGCCAAGGACACCATTCAGAATTTGCAGGAAGATGGCGGACAGGCCCCCGACATCGCCGACCGTGCGACCACGGAATCCGAACGCTCTATTGAATTGCGCACCCGTGACCGCCAGCGCAAGCTGGTGGCCAAAATAGACTCGGCCCTGGGACGCATAGAAGACGGCTCCTATGGCTTTTGCGACGACACCGGCGAACCCATTGGCCTGAAACGGCTGGTGGCCCGGCCCATCGCCACCCTGTCCATCGAGGCCCAGGAGCGCCACGAACGCCGGGAGCGGGTCTACCGCGACGAATAGGGCGCCAGAATGGCGGCGAGTTTGCGGGTTGGAGCGCTCATTCTTCCGGCAGCCCGGCGAGCCTGAAGCCTTCTATCATGCGCTCCAGGTCCTCCGCCCTTTCGAACATAGGATTTCGCCTGGTAGCGGCGATGCTAAAACGCGGAACCAACTTCAGCAACGATCGCGCCGCCGCCTTGGCTTCGTCCTCTTTGCCCAACAGCCCGGCGGTCGCGGACATAAAGGCATAGCTGGCGTAAAAGTTCGGCTGCAATCGTGCCGCCTGCCTGGATTTTCGATAGGCCTCTTCCAAGCGCCCGGCGACAAAATGGGTGCAGGATTGGCACTGGATCACATGAAAGCGTTCAGGGTCGCGCGGGCTTCCGCGTTCAGCGTTTTCAGCCGCCGCGAGCGCCTCTTCGGGCCGGCCGGCAAACCCGAGGGCGACGCCCAGCTGCCGCCAGTATGTGGCATTATTGGGTTCTAGTTCCAGGGCCCGTTCGGCGGCCGCGATGGCCTCGTCCATGGGGCCATGAACGAGGTAACCTTGGGACAGCGCGGAATGTCCAAGGGCATTTAGAGGATCGAGTGCAATGGCTTTGCGAGCATACCGCAGCGCCGTTTCGACATTGTCATGAGACCGCCCGGACCAACCATGCATTGCGGCGTGGGCGTGGCAAAGCCCGAGGAGGGCATAAGAGGCCGCGAAACCTGGGTCCTTCTCGATGCTCTGTTCCAAGAATATCACCGCCTGCCTGAAATCGGGCTCGGTTATCGCGTGATAATGAGGCATGGCTTTAAGGTAGTAATCCCAGGCATCGAAATTCGCCGGCGCCTTGTTGCGGCGCAATTCGATCTCGGCCATGGTCATTTCCGGACCCAAGGCGCCGACGATTTTCGCCGTAAGTTCGTCCTGCAATTCAAAAATATCTTCGATCGTGCCATCAAATCGATCGGCCCAGACATGACTGCCGCTGTCCGCCTCAATCAACTGCGCGGTTATGCCTCTTCACTGGAACCGCCCTCGCGGCGGCCAAAGTCAAGGTGCGCGCCGGTGTCCACAAAGGGTTTGCCCGGATCGTTTTCGCCTGGCCCGAGGCCGTTAACCCTGCGTACGAAAGTTGGCGTTCGTTTCCGCCACTTCCGTGCCGGCACCAAGGTGGTGCTGGATATCTACGCGCGGAAAAAGCCGAAGGCGGCGAAGGGTGGTCTGGCCGGTATTGGGCTGGCGAAACGGCATGCCAATAAATCCTTGCTGCGCGCGGCCCAGGATCACGGCGTTGCCGCCATCGCCAAGTTGGCCGCGAAAAAGGCCAAGGGCGGCCCAAAATCCCTGGTCGCCGGTGATCCGAAGGGCCGCGAACGTGGTCAAGCGGAGGCGCGGAAGGTGGCCGATGCCGGACGGGCCGTCCTGCATGACGTCGATGTGGAGGTCAGCGAGAACGGCGAAGACCTGAACCTGTCGTTTACCTGGAAGAGACCGGTCCCGGCGGTGGTGTTCGAAAGATCGGGTTATGTCTGGGCCATATTCGGCCGCCGCTCGGAAGTAGACAGCGCGCGGCTGGCCGGCAACGATTGGATCACCGGCGCCAATCAGATCCGCAATGACCAAGCGACCGTTCTGCGCCTGAAAGTGCGCGCCGGGCTGTTTCCCGTCATGAAACGTCAAGGCAGCCGTTGGCTGTTGACCCTGACGCCTTCGCGGGGCGGGCCCAGCACATTGCTGTCGCCGGTGGCTCAGCCTTTTCACAAGAACGGCCCAAGGGTGTTCATTCCAGCCAAGGATTCCGCCCGCCAAATCCGCATTTACGATCCGGAAGTGGGTGATGAGCTGTTCGCCATTCCCATGCTGGATTCCGGCGCCGGAGTGCCGATCCGCCATACCTATGTGGAATTTCAGTTGCTTGCCAGCGCCCAGGGCTTGGCCATTCGGCCCGAGATCGATGACCTGGAAATCCGGGCGGCCCGGCATGGCGTCATCGCCACGACCAAGACCGGGCTGGCGCTGTCCGCCCTGGACGCCAATTCCGAACAGGCCGAGAGCACCTATTCAGCCTCCATGAAACGCCCGATCATGCGTCTGTATAATTGGCGCGGCGGCCGCGAGGAAGATCCCAGGCGTTTCGATACCTATCGCAAGGAGCTGCTGCTGCGCCTGGCCTCTTCGCCCAAGGCCGCGCGGAACAAGGCCCGCTGGGAACTGGCCAAATACTACCTCGGCCAGGGCCTGTTCGCCGCCGCCGGCGGCGTTCTGCAATTGATGGAAGAGAGCGATTCCGGCGCCGCGAAAGATCCGCGCTTCCGGGCCGTGCGCGGCCTGGTTTATCTGTTTCAAAACCGGCTTCGGGCAGCGGAGACAGATCTGTTCAATGTTAACCTGCGGCTCTACCCCGATGTCGCCTTGTGGCGGGGCAGCGTCCTGGCCCGGAACGGCAAATACGACGAAGCGAACCGGCAGTTTGCCCTTGGCGCGGCCATTTTACCCGATCTGCCGCGGCTATTCCGCTCCCGTCTGTTCGAGGATTGGGCCCTGGCCGCCGCCGCCGTCGATGACAAGGCCAGTTTGCACGCCGTGGCGCAAAAATGGCGCCGCCTGGAAAAGGGCTCGCGGGTGACCTCCGTTCTCGAATATCTGAATGGCGATATTGCCTGGCGCGAAAAGAATTATGAAAAGGCCGAAGCGCATTTCCGGAAAGCCATCGCGGCGGACTACCGCCCCTATGCGGCGCGGGCCCGCCTTGCCATGATCGTCGCCGAGCGGGAACAGGAAAAAATCGACGCGGATACCGCGATCAACCGCTACGAAAGACTGCGGTTTGCCTGGCGCGGCGACGGCCTGGAACTGGAACTGGTCAATCGGACCGTCGATCTGGAACTGGAGAAAAAAGACTATGCCGCCGCCCTGGGCCACCTGCGCGAGGCGGTGTCCTATTTCCCCAAGAACAAGATCACCAAGGATATGTCGCGGCGCATGAAGCGGACGTTCGTCGATCTGTTTCTCAACGGCAAGGCGGATGAACTCTCTCCCGTCAGCTCTCTGGCGCTGTATTTCGAGTTCAAGGAATTGACGCCCTTGGGCAAGCAGGGAGATGCCATGATCCAGCGTCTGGCCGACCGTCTGGCCGACGTGGACTTGCTGGACCGGGCCGCGCGGTTGTTGAAGCACCAGGTCCGCTATCGTTTGCGCGGCGCCGAAAAGGTCAAGGTACAGACCCGCCTGGCGGTGATCTATTTGCTGGATTCCCTGCCCGAAAAGGCCCTTAAAGTCCTTCGCAAGGGCAAGACCCAGAATCTAAGCGAATCTCTGTTGGCCCAGCGGCGCTATCTGCAAGCCCGGGCCCTGGCGGAATTGGACCAGATCGATGAAGCCTTGGCGCTGTTGGCCGCCGATACCGCGCCGGCGGCGGAATTGCTGCGGGCCGGCATCTACTGGCGCGGCCAGCGTTGGGCCTCCGCCGCCGCGACCACGGAGAACCTGCTTGGCCAGCGTTGGCGGGCCGTGGAGAGGCTCAACTCCATCGAGCAAAACCAGGTGGTGCAACTGGCCGTCAGCTACTACATGGCGGGCGACAGCCAGTCCCTAAAAGGCTTGAACCAACGTTACGGCGACAAAATGGCCAAGGGGCCACATGCCGAGACCTTCCGCGTCCTGACCCACAAGGTCGACCAATCCCAAACCAAATTCCGCGATCTGGCGGGACAAATCGCCCGCGTCGCCGATCTGGAAGCCTTCATGGCCTCGTACCGCGACAAGGTCAAAAACGGCGGATTGAGCGCCATCAACTAAGTTCCTCGGCTCCAGGCGCCAGGACACTGGACGGCGGCGTCCGCGTCATTGATAATTCTCCAAACAGCTAAAATGGCGGCCGTTATCGATCCGCCGTGTGTGAGGAGAACGCCGTGCCGTATGTTGAGGGAAGAGTGATCCACGATGCCGATAGTCATCTCATGGAACTGGATGATTGCCTGGACCCCTATCTGAGCAAGGCGCTGCTGGAGCGCTTTCATCGGACGGAGGCGTTTCAAGGCCGGATCGCCAAGCGGCGGGACATCAAGGCCCAGGCCCGCGCCACCAGGCCGATCCGGAGTTTCGCGCCGGGGCCGGGGACAATGTGATGCTGCGCAAGAATTATGATGCTCTCGGCGCGTTTCTACCGGCGGACCGGCCCCGCGCCCTGGATCTCATGGGTTTCGCCAGCCAACTGGTTTTCACCACCTTTTGCCTGGGTAATTTCGGCCTGGACCAGGGCGATGACCGGGAATTGTGTTACGCCACGGCCAGCGCCCAAAACCGCATGATGACGGATTTTTGCCAGGCTGACCGCCGCTTGCTCGCGACGGCCTATATTCCCCTGGAAGATATGGCCCTGGCCCGGTCCTGCGCCGAGGAAGCCATCCGCCTGGGCGCCAAGGCCCTGATGGTGCCCTCTACCTGCCCGCGCGACCACGCCCACAGTCACATTGGCTTCGATCCGGTCTGGGCCCTGGCCCAGGAAGCCCGCTTGCCGGTGCTGTTTCATGTCGGGGGAGAGGATAAGCTGAACCCCGTTTACAAAGAGAACGGCCTGCCGCCCGTGCCGGATTTTCACGGCGGTGATGACAATTTCACTTCGGTCAGTTACATGCCCATCCCCAATGCCGTGATGCAAACCGTGGCGACGTTGATTTTCGACGGCGTTTTCGACCGGTTTCCAAATCTGAAATGGGGCGCCATCGAATTGGGCGCGGCCTGGGTTCCGGGCTGGATGCGGGCCATGGATTCGGCCGCCCACGCCTTCCTGAAAAACGAGGACCGCTTGCAAAAATTGAGCGCCCGGCCCTCCGAGATTATCCGCCGGCAGTTCCGCGCCGCGCCCTATCCCCACGAGGATACCGGCTGGATCGTCGCCAATACCGGCCCCGAGGTGGCCATGTTTTCCTCCGACTACCCCCATGTGGAAGGCGGCCGCAACCCTAGCAAACGTTTCGAGGAATCCCTGCGCGAGGCCTCCGACGGCGAGCTAGAAGGTTTTTACTGCAACAATTTCATCGACATGATGGGCGACGGCCTGGCCAAGGATCTGCGCCGCCCGGCGCATCTGACGGCGGCCTAATCCCGCCAACAGGCCGGACACGGGCATGGGCACATTGAAGCATCCCCGGACGGCCGGCCGGCTCGCCCAGGTTCTCGACGCTGGCGGCTTCGCCATTACGGCCGAGACCACGCCGCCATTGTCGGCCGATCCCGGCTTGGTGGTTGCCCGGACCGCGCCTTTGGCCGGCCTGGTGCATGCGGTCAATGTCACCGAGGGGGCGGGCGCCCGGGCGCATCTCTCCAGCTTTGCCGCCGCTCATTTCATGCAGGCGGAACATGGTTTGCAGGCGGTGCTGCAATTCACCACCCGGGACCGTAATATGTTGGCCTTGGAGCGGGATTTGCTGGGCGTGGCCGGTTTCGCCATTCCCAATGTGCTGTGCCTGTCGGGCGATCCCTTGTGCAAAGGCGACGAGCCGGACGCCACGGCGGTTAACGATGTGGACTCCGCCGGCCTGGTGGCCGTCGCGGCGCGGATGCGGGACCGGGGCGCGCTGCCGTCGGGCCGGGAGATCGAACCGCCGCCCAACTATTTCATCGGCGTCGCGGATACGCCCATGAATCCCGATGATGATTGGCAACCCCATGGGTTGTTGAAAAAGCTCGCGGCCGGCGCCGATTTCGTCCAGACACAGTTCTGTTTCGATGCGGAATTGCTCGCCCGTTATGTGGCCCGGTTGCAGGAATTCGATATCCTCGGCCGCCTGCCACTGCTGATCGGCCTCTCCCCCCTGGCATCGGCCCGGCAAGCCCTTTGGATGCGCGAAAATCTGTTCGGGACCATCATCCCCGACGCCCTGATCGCGCGGCTGGAGGCGGCCGGCGACCCCGGCGCGGAAGGCCGGCGCATTTGTATCGAATTGATCGAGACGTTGCGGGAGATGCCCGGCATTGCCGGCGTGCATCTCATGGGCCACGAGGCGGAAGCGCGCATCGCCGAAACCTTGCGCGAGGGTGATTTTGGTATCTGAGTCATCTAGGCAAACCGCCATGAAACCTGTTCTAATCAGCCAACATGGCAGGGAGAGGCACGATGCTGACCGAGGATCTAGCGTTTACGACGGAAGATTTCGACTATCTGCGGCATGGTGATAGGGCATTGAAGCTGCGGCTGTTCCGTCCACCGGGGGCGGGGCCGCATCCGGTGGTTATCGATCTGCATGGCGGCGCCTGGACCGCGGGGGACCTCTCCGGGTGCCAGGCCCGTGACGAGGTATTGGTCAAGCAAGGTATCGCCATGGCGGCGCTGGACTTTCGCCACGGGGGCGACGGCTACCCGGCTTCGCTGATCGACATCAACCATGCCATTCGCTGGCTGAAGGCGCGGGCCGGACAAATGCGCCTCGATCCGAACCGTGTCGGCCTGACTGGCCAGTCCAGTGGCGGGCATCTGGCCATGCTATCCGCCATGCGGCCAATGGACCCAAGATACAGCAGCATCGAACTTGCAGCCGATGCACCAACCGTAACCGCCCATGTGCGCTGCGTCGCCATGACCTGGCCGGTCATCAACCCGCTGTCCCGCTACCGCCATGCCTTGCGGCTGCGCGCGGGCGCGGAGCCGCCGGCCTGGACCGGCAATATTCCCGAACGCCATGATCTCTATTGGCAAAATGAAGACAACATGGAAGAAGGCAATCCAATGCTGGCCCTGGAACGGGGCGAAGGGGTGGAAACGCCGCCCGCGATCTGGATACAGGGCCAGCCCGATCAAATTCACGATTACCGCGATCCGGACTCCGAACTGCCCCTGAACGAGCCGGAGCGTTTCGCCACCCGTTACCGCGAAGCCGGCGGCGAGATCGAAGTTCATTATGTGGATCAGGCGGCGCGCGATGCCGCCTCGCATGAGCCCTTGGCCGCGTTTTTCCGGAAGAATTTGGCGTAGGAGTAGAGTTTATGGCGAAGACCATTCAATTCGGCGTCATGCAACGGGGTGTGTTCGGCCTGGAAGATGATATGGGGGTCCGGTTCGGGGAACTTATGGAGCAGGCCCGCGTGCTTGACAAATTGGGCTATGATTCCATCACCACCGGCTCCCATTTTTCCACCCATCCCCACCGTGAATTCATGCAGGTGCCCTATCTTTGCCGGGTCATGGCGGAAGCGCCCAATATGCGCCTGAATGCCGGTATCGTCCTGCTGTCCCTGCACAATCCGTTGGAGGTGGCGGAAAATTTCGCCGCCCTGGACGTGATGTCCGACGGCAAGGTGATCTTCGGCTGCGCCCTTGGCTACAGGGATGTGGAATACAAAGGCTTCGGCGTCAAGAAGGGCGAGGGCGTGGCCCGGTTCGAACAGAACCTGGAAGCAATCAAGCGTCTGTGGACGGAAGAAAATGTCTCCATGAAAGCCGGCCATTTCGAACTTGACGGCGCAGGTTTGTCCCTGCCCCTGGTACAAGACCCCCATCCGCCCATCTGGATTGGCGCCAATGCCGACAATGCAGTCAAGCGCGCCGCCCGTCTGGGCGATTGCTGGTATCTGGCGCCGCACCAGAACATGGGAACCTTCGTCCGCCAAATGGATTTGTATCGCGGCGAACTGGACCGGGTGGGTAAACCGTTCCCAATGGAACTGCCCCTGCGCCGCGAGGTCTTCTGCGACCGAAGCCATGACCGGGCGGTGGAGATCGCCGCACCCTATATCAAAAAACAGTACGATCTGTACGCCTCCTGGGGCCAGGCCGAGGCCATGGCCAAGGGCGATCAGGACATCACCATGGACTACGAAGACCTGGCCCGGGACCGCTTCATCGTCGGCGATCCCGACGAGGTCGCCGAAGAAATACTGCGCTACAACAAAGTTCTGGGCGCCAATCACATCATCATGAGCGTCCAAGGCGTCGGCATGCCGCAGACCCAGGTGTTGGAGACCTTTCACCTGATGGCGGAAGAGGTCTTTCCCAAGGTCCGGGGCGCGCTGGCATGATTGATCTTTTGCAGGTCTCGCTGTTGCCGCCGTTTTTGCTCGAACGGTTGCAAAAAGAATTCACGCTGCATGATTTTCTAAATTCCTCCGACCCCGAAAAGCTTGTCGACGAAGTGCGGCCGCGCATTCGCGGCATCCTGGCGGGCGGCATGAAGGGCCCGAACGCCAATCTGATCAACCGGCTGGAAAATCTGGAAATAATCGCATCGTTCAGCGTCGGCTACGATGCCACGGATGTCGTCGCCGCCCAGGCCCGCGGCGTGATCGTCACCCATACGCCGGAAGTGCTGACCGGCGATGTCGCCGATCTGGCCATGGCCTTCATCCTCATGGCGCCGCGGCGGATCAGCGAGTCCGAACGCTTTCTGCGCGAAGGCAAATGGCGGGCTCGCCGCATGGACCTTGGCGCCACCGTGCGCGGCAAGCGGCTGGGCATTCTGGGGCTGGGCCGGATCGGCCGGGCGGTGGCCCGCCGGGCGGAGGTGTTTGGCCTGCATATCGCCTATCACGACATCAAACCCATGGGCGACCTCACCTACCGCTCATATCCAACATTGCGCGACCTGGCGGACGCCTCCGATATCCTTCTGGTTGCCTGCGAAGGTGGCCAGGCCACGGTGGGCCTGGTCGACGGCGACGTTCTGGATGCCCTGGGGCCGGATGGCTATTTGATCAACGCCGCGCGGGGCACGATTATTGATCAGCCGGCCATGATCGCGGCCCTGCGGGATGGCCGTATCGCCGGCGCCGCCTTGGATGTTTTCGACGGCGAGCCGGAGGTTCCGGCCGAATTATTGGCCCTGGAGAACGTGGTTTTGACGCCCCATATCGCCAGTTCAACGG
Organism: Alphaproteobacteria bacterium; assembly: GCA_046582595.1. Taxonomy (GTDB): domain Bacteria; phylum Pseudomonadota; class Alphaproteobacteria. The sequence continues at coordinate 9,484 of JAYGEB010000379.1, forward strand.
TGGAGACGCGCCGCGCCATGGGCGATCTGGTTTACGACAATATCCGCGCGCATTTCGACGGCAAACCGGTGCTCACCCCCGTCCCGCCACAGGTTTGATAATCGGCCAGCAGGCGGCTCAATTTCTTAGATTTTTTACTTGGCGATGTCACTCCCGCGAAGGCGGGAGTCCAGGGCAATCAGCACAGGCATGGATTCCCGCTTTTGCGGGAATGACGATTTTGCTGCAATGGTGGGTTCCTATTCCGCCGCCGCGACCTGGCCCGGGTTCGCCTGGAATCCGAAGCCCCGGTAGCCGTCGGCCACCACGTCGTCGCAAATTTTCCGGTAGGCGCCGGCGCCGCCCACATAGGGCATGAAGATGCGCGGTTTGCCGGGGATGTTGGCGCCCATGTACCAGGACGCGGCCTTGGGGAAGAGCGTTCCGTGGGCGACGACGTTGACATGTTCGACCCAATCGTCCTGCGCCTGTAGCACTGGCTCCATGGTCTCCAGATCATGGACGCGCATGTGCAACAGGCTCTCGGTGACCCAATCCACGTGCTGCTCGATCGAGACCATCATGTTGGTCAGGACCGAGGGGCTGCCGGGTCCGGTGATCATGAACAGGTTTGGAAATGACTCGCTCATCAGGCCTAAATAGGTGCGCGGCCCGTCCCGCCATTTGTCGCGCAAGGCGGCCCCGCCACGGCCCTGAATGTCAATCTTGAACAAGGTGCCGGTCATGGCGTCGAAGCCGGTCGCGAAGACAATGGCGTCGAAGTCAAAGGCGGTTTCGCTGGTGGCCAGACCGGCGGAGGTGATCCGTTCGATCGGGGTTTGGTTGATGTCCACCAAATCGACGTTGTCGCGGTTGAAGGTATGAAAATATCCACTGTCGATGCAGATGCGTTTGGTGCCGATGGGGTAACCCTTGGCCGCCAGTATTTCCGCGACATCCGGGTCATGGACGATGGCGCGGATTTTCCCGCGGACGAATTCCGCCGCCGTCTCGTTGACCGTGCCGTCCACCAGCATGTCTTTATAGGCTCCCAACAGGGTGGCGCCGCCCTTGGCCCAGCCCCTCTCATAGGCCGCGCCGCGTTCCTCCTCCGTTGTGCCGATGCCCGAGACATTGTTGAATTCACCAATGGCGCCCTTGGGCGTTTGCCGCTGCTCCTCTCGAAGAGAGGCATAATTGTCCTTCCATGACCTGGCGTAATCCTCGGTCATGGCTCCGTTCCGCGCGGGCAGGGAGTAATTCGCCGTCCGCTGAAACACGGTCACATGCGCCGCTTGCTCCGCCAGCACGGGAATGGCCTGAATGCCCGACGATCCCGTACCGATGACGGCGATGCGCTTGCCGGTGAAATCGACCCCTTCATGGGGCCAATTGCCGGTGTGATATGTGGGGCCCATGAAATCGGACAGACCTTCGAAATCAGGCGTTTGCGCGGCCGAGATGCAGCCCGTCGCCATGATGCAAAATTGCGCCGAGATGGTTTCGCCCTTGTCCGTGGTGACCGCCCAGCGGGCCGTTGCCTCGTCAAAATGGGCCGAGGTTACGGTGGTGTCGAATTCGATGCTCCGCCGCAGATCGTACCGCTCGGCGACATGATGGGCATATTCAAGGATTTCCGGCTGGGCGGAGAAGCGTTCGCTCCAGTTCCATTCCTGCTGCAATTCTTCCGAGAAGGAATAGGAATACTGCATGCTTTCCACATCGCAGCGCGCGCCCGGATAGCGGTTCCAATACCAGGTGCCGCCCACATCGCCGCCCCGTTCGAACATGCGGGTCGAAAATCCCAGGCCGCGCAGGCGGTGGAGCAGATACAGCCCGGCAAAGCCGGCGCCGACGATCACCGCATCGCAATTCTTGCTACTCATTCAGCTCGATCCTCCCGACGGCATGAGCCGCCGAATTATCCTTGTTCCGTCTGTTCTGCGCACAAATTGGTTGTTCAATCAACTGGCAAGGTCAAGCGCCCGTGACCATTAAGTGTTTGTTCACTACCGGCTGGTAATTGTTGAGGGGTACGTTCGGGCGCCAAGAGCCGGGCGGGTTGGCGTCGATTGTTGGGGTGGAGCATGGCGGGAACATTATTTTATGAGCTTGGCGGAATGGCCGGGCTGGAGCGCGTTCATCGCATTTTTTACAGCAAACTGCTCAGCCACCCTTGGCTGAAAGAATTTTTCAAGGGCGTGCCCCGCCCGCATCTGGAATCGCAACAGAGCGAATTCATGGCCGGTCTGTTCGGCGGCCCGAAAATCTATGGCGGACGGCCTCCCGCCACGGCGCATGTGCATATGTTTATCACCGAGGAAATCTTTTTCACCCGTCACATCCTGCTCGAAGAGGCCTTGGATGAAGCCAATGTCCGCGCCGATCTGAAGGAACGCTGGCTTGATCACGACATGGGCATGAAAAATGCCCTGGTCAAAAATTCCATTTCGGAATGTGAAGGGCGCTACAAACTGGAACCCATCATCGCCGTCGAAAAGCCGAGGTAGTAATCGCCAACCTGTTATTCCGCCGCATCCGCCGCGCCTTGTTCCACCAGCCATTCCGGCGCATCGCCGCCCAGGGCCGGGGTTGGCCGCGTCCAATGGGGCTGGGTTTCCGACAATTGTAGGACCGGGCCGAGATGGCGCAGGGGGCCTTCGTGGGGATTGGTGGTGATGGACAAGGCCTCGATTTCGGCTTTCGATAGATCCATGTCCGGTTCCGCATAGCTGGTTTTGCCCTGGCGGTAGATCAGCATGCCGGATTGGCAAAGGGAAACGCGGACATGGTAGCTGCCGCCCTCGCGCGCCCGGCGGGCCAGGGCGAGAAGAACGCCATAGGCGCCCAGATAGCCGGTGGTGTAGTCGCAGGCCGCCGCCGGCAACAGGCCGGGCCGGGTTCCCTCGCCGCCGTCGTGGCAAATGCCGGTCACGGTCTGGGCCACCTGTTCCCAGCCGCCGCGATGGCTGAACGGGCCGTCGGCGCCAAAACAACTGATCGAGAGATAGACCAGGCCGGGACGGATCGCGGCCAGATCCTCCGGGCCAAAGCCGAGGCCGCCCAGCATGCCGGGACGATAGCCCTGCGAGAACACATCCGCGCCGCGCACCAGTTGCTTGAGCTGGGCGGCGTCTTCGGCTGTTTTGAGATTGAGATAGCAGCTTCGCTTGCCATGGTTGGTGTCCATGACGTGTTCCTTGATCTGGGGCAGATCCTCCGTCGTCACCATCAACACATCGGCGCCGTTTTCCGCCAGGGTTCGCGCGGCCATGGGCCCGGCCAGAATCCGCGTCAGGTCGAGCGCCCGAATACCGCTCAGGGGGCGGGGGCCTTGGGGCGGGGCTTCGGGTTCACTGTCGGCGATCTTGATAATCTCAACAATTGGTTTGCCCGCCAGAACCTGGCCGTGGGGATGCGCCAGCCACTCGCCGTTATCGCGCACCATGGCGCCGCAGCCGCGCGCTTCCTCGATCGCGGCTTCCAGCTCCAGCGCGTCCCATTTCGCCACGGACTTGGCCACGGAGTCAGGATTGTCCTCGCAGTTCAGCACGCCCATCACGCGGGCTTTCAAATTCGGCAGGCCGAAGTGGGGCAGGAACCAGCGGCCGTCCTTGGTGGGCCAGGGCTGGGTCATCTTGATCATCGCCTCGTGGCGGGGGTTCGCCACGGGAGTAAAGGCGCCGTCGGCGTCGGGCTTTTGCAAGTAGAGCGTGCCGCGAAGGGCCGCCGCCGCGGCCCGCGCATCGATCGACGCGTTCTGGCGGCGGCCGGTCTTGATCTCCCAAATATCCGAGACCGCGACGCCGATGCCGGCCAGGACGGCGGCGCAGGTTTCGCCGACCTTGAATTCCGTGGAGAATACCGGATCGGCGCCCGTGATCGTGACTTCGCCATTCCCCGGCAGCCCAAGGCCCCGGATATCCATGACTTCCTCGAATGCGGTCTTCATATTGATTGCCCCTTCCGGCCCTGAAATCACTGCTCAGGCTATCAGTCCGGGCGCTCCGTCACAATGTATTCAAAGGTTGCTTGCCTTTTGTATTTTTGTGTCCGTATGATTTACAAACATGCGTAACACTCCCCAAATTGCAAAATCCACGGCAGCGCCCGACGCCAGGCTTGGGGAACGGAGGCTGAGCCATGAGTTCGAATTTCACCCCCGAGCAGCAGCAGATCAAGGACAGCGTGCTGAAACTGTGCCGACGGTTCGATGACCAGTATTGGCTGGACCGGGACACGGACGGCGTCTTTCCCGAAGATTTCTGCCGCGCCCTAGCTGATGAGGGCTGGATGGGCATCGCCATGCCGGAAGAATACGGCGGCGCCGGTTTGGGCATTTCCGAGGCCGCCGTCATGGTCCAGGCGATCACGGAGTCGGGCGCCGGAAATGCGGGTTTCGCCGCCCTGGCCATCGGCATCTTCGGCCTGAACCCGGTCGTCGTGTTTGGCACGGATGAGCAGAAACGCAAATGGCTGCCGCCCATCATCAAGCGCGAGGATGTCGCCTGTTTCGCCGTGACCGAACCCAACACGGGGCTGGATACCACGCGGTTGAAGACCCGCGCCGTGGACCAGGGCGATCACTACCTGGTCAATGGCGAAAAGATCTGGACCTCGACCGCCCTGGTCTCGAACAAGATGCTGTTGATCGCGCGAACCAAGGAAATTGGCGAGACCAAAAAGCCCATTGACGGTCTGTCGCTGTTCTATACGGACCTGGACCGCGACTATGTGGAAATCCGCCCCATCGACAAAATGGGCCGCAGTTGCGTGGATTCCAACCAGGTCTTTTTCGATGATCTGCCGGTCCCGAAAGAGCACCTGATCGGCGAGGAGGGCAAGGGTTTCCGCTATCTCCTGCACGGCCTGAACGCCGAGCGGATATTGATTGCCGCCTCCATGGTCGGTTTGGGCCGCTGCGCCCTCGCCAAGGCCGCCGCCTATGCCAGGGAGCGCGTGGTGTTCGACCGGCCCATCGGCATGAACCAGGCCATCCAGCACCCCTTGGCGCAATCCTGGGCGGAACTGGAAGCCGCCCATTTGATGGCGTTTCACGCCGCGGCGCTTTACGATTCCGGCCAGGAGTGTGGCTTGCAGGCCAACGCCGGCAAGTATCTGGCGGCGGAAGCGGCCTTCAAGGCCTGCACCAACGCGGTGTTGACCCATGGCGGCATGGGCTATGCCAAGGAGTTTCACGTGGAGCGCTACTTGCGGGAGAGTCTGATCCACCGCCTGGCCCCGATCAGCCCGCAACTGATCCTCAGCTATCTGGCCGAACGGGCCCTTGGATTACCGAAATCATACTGAGGGCTTGATGGTTAAACCATGCCGAACATATCCAATTCGTCATTCCCGCGAAAACGGGAATCCATATGCCGCGCCCGCTGCCCTGGACTCCCGCTTTCGCGGGAGTGACAGTGGAGGAGCGGAATTTCCGAAGAAATAAATCGAATAGTCAAAGGAGGAAGCAAGAATGAGCCGAACCAGCAAGGCTTACATTGCGGGGGTTTACGAACATCCCACCCGCAAGGCGGTCGACAAGACAATTCCCCAATTGCACGCGGAGGTGGCCATCGGCGCCCTGGCCGACGCGGGCCTGAGCATGGCGGACGTGGACGGCTATTTCTGCGCCGGCGACGCGCCGGGCCTGGGCGGCATCTCCATGGCCGAGTACATGGGCCTGAACGTCAAGTACACGGACAGCACGGAGACGGGCGGCTCTTCCTATGTCATTCACGTGGGTCATGCCTTGAACGCCATCGCCATGGGTAAATGTTCCGTGGCGCTGATTACCCTTGCCGGCCGGCCCCGGGCCGAAGGTATCGCCACCCTGGGCGCGCGGGACTATGGCAGCGTTCTGCCGGAATTGGGCTTCGAAGCGCCCTATGGCCCCGTGGTCACGAACCAGTACGGCATGGCCGCCATGCGTCATATGTATCAATACGGCACCACGTCCGAGCAACTGGCCTGGATCAAGGTGGCCGCCTCCCACCATGCCCAGCACAACGAAGACGCCATGCTGCGCAATGTGGTCACGGTCGAGGAGGTGGTCAATTCACCCATGATTTCGGATCCCTTGCACCGCCTGGATTGCTGCATCATCAGCGATGGCGGCGGCGCGCTGGTCGTCGTCAGTCCCGAGATCGCGAAAACTCTCGGTGACCACTGCGTCAAAATCCTCGGCCATGGCGAACACATCAAACACCTGAACGCCGGGCAGGTCGATATTACCTACACCGGCGCGGTGAGGTCCGGGCCGATCGCGTTCGAGGAAGCGAACCTGACGCCGGCGGATATCGACTATGTCTCGATCTACGACAGTTTCACCATCACGGTGCTGGAAACCCTGGAGGATCTGGGTTTTTGCGAGAAAGGCGAGGGCGGCAAATTCGTCTCCGACGGCAATCTGATCTCCGGCACCGGCAAGCTGCCCTTCAACACCGACGGTGGCGGGCTGTGCAACAACCACCCCACCAACCGGGGCGGCATCACGAAAGTGATCGAGGCGGCCCGCCAGCTTCGCGGCGAGGCCCATGCAAAAGTCCAGGTGCCCGATTGCACCCTGGCCCTGGCGCATGGCACGGGCGGCTCCATCGCCACCCGCATGGGCAGTTCAACCGTTATCATGGGGAGGAACGACGCATGACCGCGGCCACTGAAACAAACGAACGCACCTATCCCGCGCCCGCCGTCAACCTGGAGACCGAAGCCTACTGGGCGGCGGCCAACGAGGGCAAGTTGCTGATGAAGAAATGCAACGGCTGCGGCAAGACGCACTTTTTCCCCCGCGCCATCTGCCCCTATTGCCAGAGCAGCGACACCGCCTGGTACGAGGCGTCCGGCAAGGGCGTGATCTACAGCTATTCGGTCATGCGGCGCGGCGATACCCCCTACGCCATCGCCTACGTTACCGTGGATGAAGGCATCACCATGATGACCAATATCGTCGACTGCGACCATGACGCCCTGGCCGTCGGCCAGGCGGTCGAGGTGACTTTCCGGCAGACCGACGGCGATCAGGCCATCCCGGTATTCCGCCCCGCTTAAGATTCTGAAAAAAATGTATCCGTATTATTTATGAGTTGCGCCGCGATAGATCCGCCTGTCTCGTCATTCCCGCGAAAGCGGGAATCCATATCCGCCATGGACTCCCGCTTTCGCGGGAGTGACGAGGTGGTTGGCTCATTCGGGCGCGACCATTGGCTTCCGCCCTATTCATTTTTAGCCGGACGCTAAACCTAAGAGTTACGAGAGGAGCAATCATTATGCCAGGCCTTTATTACGAAGAGTTTGAAGTGGGCATGGAGTTCAAGCATGCCCTGACCCGCACGGTGACGGAGATGGACAACATCATGTTCTGCGCCCTGACCCACAACCCCCAACCTTTGCACCTGGACGCTGAATTCTCCAAAAACACCATGTATGGCAAACAGTTGGTGAACAGCATTTTCACCCTGGGCCTGGTAATCGGCGTCAGCGTGGGCGATACCACTCTGGGCACCACCCTGGGCAATCTCGGCATGACCGAGGTGCGTTTCGTCAATCCGGTGTTTCATGGCGATACGCTCCGCTCCGAGACTAGGATCAAGGCGAAGCGGGAGAGCAAATCGCGGCCGACCACGGGTATCGTGACCTTCGAACATTTCGGCTACAACCAGCGGGACGAGGAAGTGGCCTATTGCCTGCGCACCGGACTGATGATGAAGAGGCCGGCATGATCATCCGCTCCTGGCTGTTCGTGCCCGGCGACAGCGAGCGCAAGCTGGCCAAGGGCGAGGGCAACGCCGCCGACGCCCTGATCCTGGATCTGGAGGATTCCGTCTCCAACGACCGCCAGGATATCGCCCGTGGCATGGTGCGGGACTATCTGCAAGCCCGGCCCGATCGTGGAAAGCAGCAATTGTGGGTCCGGGTCAATCCCCTGGACACCGATCTATCCTTGCCCGATCTGGCCGCCGTGATGCCCGGCGCGCCGGACGGCATCGTCCTGCCCAAGGTCTATTCGGCCCGCGATGTGAACACCATGGGCAACTATCTCTCCGCCCTGGAGGTCCGCGAGGGCCTAGAACCCGGTTCCACCAAGATCCATTGCGTGGCCACGGAGACCGCGGCCTCGCTGCTGACCTTCCATACCTATCTGGATGGCGTCACGGACCGTCTGGTGGCCATGACCTGGGGCGGCGAGGATCTGGCGGCGGCCCTGGGCGCCTCGGATAACCGCAATCCCGCCACGGGGGATTATGACGATCCCTATCTGATGGCCAAGTCGCTGTGCCTGTCCACGGCGCGGGCCATCGATGTGCAGCCCGTGGGCGTGGTCTATGTGGATTTCCGAGATCTGGACGGTCTGCGGGCGGAATGCCTGCGCGACCGCCGGGCCGGATTTTTTGGCAAGATCGCCATTCACCCAGCCCAATCGGAGGTCATCAACGAGGCCTTCACGCCGTCGGAGGATGAGGTCGCCCATGCGCAAAAGGTGATAGATGTGTTCGAGCGGAACCCAGGCCTCGGCACGGTCGGGCTGGAGGGCAAGATGCTGGACATGCCACACCTGAAACAGGCCCGCAACATGATGGCCATCGTGGAACGGATCAAGGCCCGGAACAGCTAAGGTTGGGATAACAACATGGGTACTTTGGACGGCATTCGCATTGTTGAATTGACCACGGTCATATTGGGACCCTGGGCCACGCAGATGCTGGGCGACATGGGCGCCGACGTGGTCAAGGTCGAGACGCCGGGTGGCGATACCACGCGCAACCTTGGCCCCCGCAGGAACGAAGGCATGGCCTCGTTGTATTTGGCGACCAACCGCAACAAACGCAGCGTGGTGCTGGACCTCACCCAGGAGGCCGGCCGCGAGGCGCTGTTCAGGCTGGTCGGCACGGCGGATGTCTTTCTGCACAACATGCGGCCCAAGGTGGCGAAAAAACTGGATCTGGAATACGGCAAATTCGCCGCCGCCTACCCGGAGCTGATTTTTTGCGCCACCTACGGCTTCCGCAAGGACGGCCCCATGGCCGATAATCCCGCCTATGACGATATCATTCAGGCGGCCAGCGGCCTGGCGGATCTACAGACCGTTACCGCCAATGAGCCCCGCTTCGTGCCCACGATCATGGCCGACAAGACCACCGCCTTTAACGTGGTGGTGGCCATCCTCTCGGCCCTGGTCAATCGCGAGCGGGGCGGCGGCGGTCAGGCCATCGAAGTACCGATGTTCGAGACCCTGGTCGATTTTGTCATGGTCGAACATCTGTACGGCGCCTGTTTCGAACCGCCAATCGACCAGATGGGCTACGAGCGCTTGCTGAACACCAGCCGCCGGCCTTACCCGACCAAGGACGGTTACCTTGCCGTGCTGCCCTATACGGATGCCAATTGGCGGACGTTGTTCAAGATCGCGGGCCGCGACGATCTGCTTGATGACCCGCGCTTCGCCGACATCGCGACCAGGATCAAGCATTCCCAGGAAGTCTATGATGTGTTGGGCGAGATCGTTGCCACGCGGACCACCGCCGCGTGGCAAGAGGCGTTGAAGGACGCCAACATTCCGGTCATGGCGGTCAACACCAAGGAAATGCTGCTGGAGAACGAGCAGTTGCTGGCCACCGGCTTTTGGCGCGAGGCCGACCATCCCACGGAAGGCAAATTGCGCATGACCGATCCGCCGATCCGGTTCTCCAAGACCCCCTCGACCATTCGCAGACTGCAGCCGCAGTTGGGCGAACACAGCGCCGAAATCCTGGCCGAGGCGGGCTACTCCGATGACGAGATCGAGGCGCTGCTCGCCGCCAAGGTCAGCAAACAGTACGTGCCCACGGACCGGGATTAGGCAAAAGGATACGGACATGAGCGATTTCAAGGACATTATTTTCGAAACCGAAGACGGCGTCGCGACCCTGACCCTGAACCGGCCCGATGCCCTGAACGCCCTGACCTTCGAGATGATGTATGAAGTTCAGGAGGCCTTGGCGCGGGTCGAGGCGGATCATTCCATCCGCGCCCTGATCCTGACCGGGGCGGGCAGGGGCTTCTGCTCGGGTCAGGATCTGCGCAACCGGCCGCCCGAGGATGGCGGGGACAAGGTACGGGCGGTGATGGATTGCTATTTCCGCGCCATGGACGGCTTGCGCAAGTTGCGGGTGCCGCTCATCGTCGCCGTCAATGGCACGGCGGCGGGCGCGGGCTTTTCCTTCGCCTTGACGGGCGATATCATCATGGCGGCGCGCTCGGCCAAGTTCATCCAGGTTTTCAGCCGCATCGGCCTCATTCCCGACATGGGCTCCACCTATCTGCTGCCGAAAGTGGTGGGCCGGACCCGAGCCTTGAAAATCATGCTGACCAACGAACCCATCATGGCCGAGACCGCCCTTGAGTGGGGCCTGATCAGCGATTGCGTGGCGGATGATGACCTGATGCCCATGGCCCGCGATCTGGCCGCCAAATTGGCCAAAGGCCCGACCCGCGCTCTGGTCGCCACCCGCGCCATGGTGGATGAGGCCGAGGCAAACGATTTCGAAACCCATGTGCGCCGGGAATTGGAGGAGCAGATGGTGATCGGCGAAACGGCGGATGCCAAGGAGGGCGTCGCCGCCTTCGTCGAAAAACGTCAGGCGGTCTTTACCGGCCGATAGGGGCCGCTTACCCCATGTTGCCGGGAAAACTTTTGCAATCGGGCAGTTCGGGCATCCAGGCCTGGGCGCTATCGGCCCAAATGCTCAGAGAGGGCTTGAACCAGGAGGTATCGTCGAAACTGCCTACCTTGATGGAGACGATGTCCGGTTTGGCGCGGATATTCAACAATACGGGCGAGCCGCAGTTGGGGCAGAAATTGATCTCCAGCCTGCCGCCGCTGTCGCCGGCGTATTCATAGCCTTTCAATTCTCCCGTCACCGTCAGTCCCGCGCGGGGCACCAGGGCGATGGTCGAGAGCGCGCTGCCGCTGCTGCGCTGGCAAATGGTGCAATTGCAGACCATGGTGGCGATCGGTTCCGCCGTCAGCTCGTACCGCAAGCCGCCGCACAGGCAGCCGCCAGTCCTTGTTTCCGTCATTGAAGGATCCTCTTGACCAAATCTGGCGATAATTCTAGCGCCGGTCATGGCGACCGCCAATCAATTTGCCGGTACAATGATGGCGCATCGCGAAAGAAGTGGAAACGGAATGATCAAGATCTGCGAAGTCGTCTACCGCCGGCCCGGCATGGGCGTGGAGGATTTTCAGGCTTATTGGCGGCGGACGCACGGGCCCATCGTGGCGCGCATCCCCGGTATCCGGCGCTACGTGCAATCGCATCCGAAGATTGCGGGCTACCGGAAGGGCGAGCTGATCTGCGACGGCGTTGCCGAGATATGGGTCGACGACAAGGCGGCTTTGCGGGCCATGGGCCAGACGCCCGAGTTCGCGGCCGCCAAGCGGGACGAGGCCAATTTCATCGATGGCGATCGACTGGTGGAGCTGTTGACGTCCGAATCCGTGATCAAGGACGGCGCGGTGCCGAAAAACGGCGTCAAGAGTATCTCGCTGCTGACCTTCAAGGCCGGCATGGACCCCGCCCAGGCGCAAACCCATTGGCGCGAGAAACATGGCCCCATCGCCGCCGGCATTTCGACCCTGCGCCGCTATGTGCAGTGTCATGTCCGCCTGGGCGCCTACCGCAAGGCCGCGCCCCCGGTATTTGACGGCATCCCCATGGCCTGGTTCGATAACATGGCGGATATGCGCCTATCGGCGAGCTCGGAGGCTTTTGTCCGGACCAAGGCGGACGAAATAAACTTCCTCGAACCAGGGCGCATCGGCACCATCCTGACCGAGGAACATGTTGTGATTGGCTGACCGCTCCGTTACCGTTGGCCTGGATTTTACAAGGCGAGGCGGGAAGGCAATGACGATGCGGAACATGGCGATCAACAGCGAGAGGCTGTGGTCATCCCTGATGGAAATGGCCCGGATCGGGGCAACGGAAAAAGGCGGCGTCAACCGTCAGGCCTTGACCGAACTGGACGGCCAGGGCCGGG
>JAYGEB010000440.1:0-3029 GCA_046582595.1 Alphaproteobacteria bacterium
TCACGGCGCAGCCGTTTTCCCTGGCCGGCACGGACGCGGACGCGGCCCTGCGCCTGGCCGCCGCGCGCTCCTATTCCACCCATTGCGCTGGCAATGTCACGGCCCTGCGGGACCGCCTGGCCTTCGGTTACCGGCGGGCCCGGCGGCGGCGTCTCCGCATCGGCTATATCTCGCCGGATTTCCGTCAGCACAGCGTCGCGACCGCCTTCAAGGATTTGATCGCCCGCCATGACCGCAGCGGTTTTGAATGGCACGGTTATGCCATCGGCGGTGGGGGACGGGACCGAATGACAGACTATTTCCGGGAACGGTTCGACCATTTCACCGATCTTGCTGAGCTGGATTTGGCAGCCGCCGCCCGCCGCGTCCACGGCGACGATTTGGATCTGTTGGTGGATCTCTCGGGCTTTACCCGCCATTCCGCGCTGGATCTGCTGGCCTTGCGTCCGGCGCCCGTGCAGGCCCATTATTTGGGCTATGGCGCCACCCTGGGGGCCGCCTGCGTGCAATATTTAGTGACGGATGCGGTCCATACCCCGCCTGAACTGGCGCGGCATTGTTCCGAGGCGCTGGTCTACCTGCCCGACAGTTTCATGGCGACGTCGCCGGCCCGAAATTGCCCCGGTCCAGCCCAGCCGGCAGAGCCAAGGCCTGCCTGACGATGCAACGGTGTTCGCCAATTTCAACGCCCATTACAAATTCGACCCCGAAACCTTCGATCTCTGGCTCGGCTTGCTGCGGCAGTTGCCGGGCAGTGTGTTTTGGCTGTTGCGGGGCGGCGAGGCGGCCATGGCCAATCTGCGCGCCAGGGCGCGGGCCGGGGGCATCGATCCCGCCCGTCTGGTCTTTGCCGATAGGGTGCCGCATGGGGAACATCTGGCGCGCCAGTCCCTGGCGGATCTGAGCCTGGATTGCCGCCATCACACGGGCGGCGTCTCCACCCTGGATGCCCTGTGGTCCGGCGTGCCCGTCATTACCATCGCCGGTGATAACCAATCCGCCCGCACCGGCGCCTCGATCCTGCATGCGGCGGGTTTGGCTGATCTGGTTGTCGATGACATGGCGGCCTACCGGGCCAAGGCGTTGGCGCTGGCCCGCGACGGGGTGGCCCTGGCGGCCCTGAAAGCGCGGCTGCGGGCCAATCTGCGCACCGCGCCCCTGTTTGACACCGCCCGTCTGGCCCGCCATCTGGAGGCGGGGTTTCGCGAGATGGTGCGCCGCGACCGGGCGGGCGAGGGGATTGGTTCCTTTGCCGCCGCCCAGGTCCTATGATGATCCGGAAGCGGATTTCAGGAGGCCTCCCCATGGATCTGACGGAACGGCTGGAAAATCTTTACGCCAGCGCGGTGTTTGACGTGATGAACGCCATGGGGCATGACAATTGCGTGCTGCCCCACGGCATCAAGGCTCTGGACGCCGGCCATCGCCTCGCCGGCCGGATCGAGACCATGAACGGCGACTACGGCGAGGGTAAGGACGCGGGCGAGACCCTGCTGGCCTGGGCCAGGGTTTTGTCCAAGGCGCCGCCCGGCAAGGTGCTGATCTGTCAGCCCAACACCCATGAGGTAGCCCTGATGGGTGAATTATCGGCCGAGACCCTGAATTACCGCGGCGTGCGGGGCTATATCGTCGACGGCGGCTGCCGCGACGTGCCGTTCCTGCTGAAGAACGACTTTCCCGTGTTCTGCCGCTTCAACACGCCCAAGGATATTTGCGGCCACTGGGTCGCCGAAAGCATGGGCGCGCCCATCGACATCGGCGGCGTCACCATTCACAGCGGCGACTATGTGCTGGCGGATATCGATTGCGTGGTGATTATTCCCAGCGACATGGCCGAGGCGGTGGTGGCGGAGACCGAGGCCATGGCCTCTACCGAGACCGCCATGCGCGAGGCCATTCTGAGCGGCATGGACCCGGTCGACGCCTACAGGAAATTCGACACGTTTTAGGCGGATACTTTTTCGGCGCCAGAGCATGTTCAATTAAAACGTGCGCGGCCTCTCAAAAAAAATGGCCCTGTGTCGTCTGGCATGACCCTGGTTAATTGAACATCGCTCCGTCCGTGTCCGTTTGCTGTAATTCAGAAGTCCCGCCGGCCGCGGACGAGGGGGCAATGACGCGGTCCGCGGGGAAAGCGATGATTACCACTGTTCCCCGGCCGAGTTCGCTTTTGATTTCGAGCCTGCCGCCGTGCAGCTCCATGAGTTTTAGACAAATCGGCAGGCCAAGCCCCGTGCCTTCGTTTTTCCTGGATTTGCTGCTGTACACCTGACCAAATGGCTGAAAGACTTCATGCAAATCCTGTTCCCTTATGCCGATGCCATGATCGGCGAATTCAATTTCGATGGCGCCGTCCGCGGTCTGACGCGCCGTGACCGATACCCGGCCGCCGGAGTTGGAATACTTCACCGCATTGGACAGCAGATTGTTGACGATTTGCAGCAACGAACGTTGATCGCAACGGAGTAGGGGCAGATCGGGCGCCACCGACAGCTCCAGCCCAACACTATTTTGCCGCGCCTGTACCGCCGCCAGATCGACCGCATATTCCAGAAAGCCCGGTAATTCATCGTCTGTTTCCTGCAACTCGTACCGCCCGGCTTCGATTTTGGACAGATCGAGTATGTAGTTGATCAGACTGAGTAATATGTGGCCGCTCTTTGAGATATCATCGAGATATTCATGGTATTTGCTGTTTCCCACGGGGCCGTAAATTTCCTGCCGAATAGCCTCGGAAAATCCGATAATCGCATTCAGCGGCGTGCGCAGGTCGTGGCTCATGGTTGCCAGGAATTCAGACTTGGCGCGGTTGGCGGCGTTGGCCTCGATGACCGCTTCCGACAGATGCTTGTTGGTTTTCGCTATTTCATCCGCCATGGCATTGTATGATACCAGACGTCATAAGTCATGACACGTTTGCCCATTCGCGTCGCGTTATGGAGGTGATTCTGTCGGGCGTGGCGGTGAAATCGGCCCAGGCCTCGCAGCAGGCATCGACGATCTCTTCGTAGGTTTGGAAGACGCGGTGT
>JAYGEB010000492.1:0-1949 GCA_046582595.1 Alphaproteobacteria bacterium
GTCCCATAGTCCCATAGTCCCATAGTCCCATAGTCCCATAGTCCCATAGTCCCATAGTCCCATAGTCCCATAGTCCCATAGTCCCATAGTCTGCGGACCATGGCGGGAAAACCCGGCGATCCGCTGCAAAGGCCCGCTGCAAAGGCAATGCCCATGCGCAACATTGATTTTTTGACCATGTTCCTTGCCGGGGCGCTATTGGCGGGCTGCGCGGCCACGCCGGTATGGCGCAAGGCGGGCGGCAACGAGCAGATCTTCCAACAGGACACCACGGCCTGTTTCCGCGGCGCATCGATCCAGGCGGAGCGGCAAATGGCCAAGCGCGGCGGCCCATCGACGCCCCAGATCGAATTGCGCGGCTCCCGCGGCCGCATCCGCGACCTCAACCGCGCCTCCCGCAAGGCTGCCTCGCTGGAAGAAATATCCCGGCGCAACCGCCTCTATTCCGAATGCATGCACCGCCTCGGCTATCGCAAGAACGAATAGTCGGAAAATTCCGGCACCTTACCCGTGGTCGTTCCCGGCCGCCAGGGAGACCTTGGCCGGGGCGATGGTCAGGCAATCAAATTTGGCGCGTATGATGCGGCGGCACAAATCCTGGGCCTGGCGTTCATTCATGCCGTGCAGGCGGGCCCGGTAGGTGATGGCGCGGCCGCCCTCGATAACGTCGATGGAAACCTTGGCCTGATTCAATAATCCGGGCAAGGCCCCGGATAATTTGTTCAAATGGCGCCGGGCGGAAGCCGCCCGGTTGAAGGCGCCGACCTGAACCGACCAGGCAATACCGAAAGGGGCCACGGCCTTGGCGGCATTCAGCGCCACGCCAAGCGGCTGTCGCTGGGGTTTGGCTCGCGGCGCCGGAACATTGCCGAAGCCATCCCGGCGGCCCCGGGGGCGGACAAATTGGCCCGGCCGGCCCTTGCCGCCGCCGCGTTGCAGGCGCTTGAAACCGCGGGACAACAATGTCCGCATGCGCCGGTCCCGGCTTTTGGCGGAGCGGCCGCCGAACAGGACACCCACCAGGCGCCCCTCGTCGCGGCTGGCGGAGGTTACCAGATTGAAGCCCGAGGCATGGATATAGCCGGTCTTGATGCCGTCGACGCCGCGAAAGCTGCCGACCAGATTATTGTGCCCGACATAGGTCTTGCCGCGAAAGGTGAACGAAGTCCTGGAGAAAAATTTGAAATAGTCCGGAAAGTCCCGGCGTATGGCCATGGCCAGGCGGGCCATGTCACGGGCCGTGGAAAGCTGCCCGCGGTTCGGCAGGCCCGAAGCGTTGCGGAAGGTGGTCCGGCTCATGCCGAGGTCCCGGGCGCGGCGGGTCATCGTCCGGGCGAACTTGCGGTCACTGCCGCTAATCGCCTCGGCCACGACGGTGGCCACGTCGTTGGCGGATTTCGTAACCAGCGCCAGGATCGCCTTGCGCACCGTGATCGTTTCGCCCCGGCGCAATCCCAGTTTCGTGGCCGGCTGCCCGGCCGCCCGGCGAGACGCCTTCAATTTTTGATCCAACCGCAACTTGCCCTCGTCCAGCGCCTCGAACAACAAATAAAGGGTCATGATCTTGGTCAGGGATGCGGGGTGTTTGCGGGCATCGGCGTTGCGGCCATGGAACACCCGGCCGGAGGTGCCATCGACCACCAGTTCGGCATAACGGGAACGGGCCTGGGCGGGCGCCATCATCGCGGCAATCACCATTGCCGCCGCCAGCAGGGCGGCCAGGTTGGGCACGGCGGCCCGAGACCCAGGAATTCCAGGCAAAATCATTTGAGCGGAGCCAAGATCATGATGTGGAAAATGACAATTATGCGCGGCACTGGCGATCCAAAAATCGATTGGTTATGGCGACGTCATTCGAATCATGGTGTATGATAGATAAACAGGCCTTGTATTAGCAACTTGAATCCGCAACATGAATTCGCCGCGGCAATTTCACATGCACCGATACG
>JAYGEB010000498.1:0-8275 GCA_046582595.1 Alphaproteobacteria bacterium
ACCCGAATCTGGCCATCTCATGGCCGCCCTACTCACCTCCAAAATCCCTCGAAGTCCGCAGATAGGTTGGGTCTTATGAAAAGAGTCGGGTACTGTGCACCTTTTTACAAGGCCGGGATCAGAGCGCGACATTTCAGTGGCACTTATTGGGATGACAATTTGTAGGTCTCCAAGTGTTCTGATGGGAAGTTTTCATGTATATGACGACGGTCGATGTTGAAACGTCCACGTTCGGCGCCAACCTAAATCGGGAAATCACCTGGGCGAACCCGGCCGGGAGACCGGACGAAGCGCCCATCGCCAAGGTTCTGGTGGTTGACGATAAGCCCGAGATTGCCGAGGTAACGGCGAAAACCCTGACGGACGCGGGTTTTTTATGTGACATGGCCGGTGGTTCCCGCCAGGCATTGGATGCGCTCCGCGCGGACCGCGAAATCTCGATTGTCGTGATCGACACAAAATTATCCGGAGTGAACGGCGAGGAAATAATCCGCGCCCTCCATGAGTGCCGGGCGGGCGGCCGGGAACTGGCGATCATCATCGTCACCGATTGTAGAGATATAAACAACACCATCGCGTCCTTGCGGCAGGGCGCCATGGACTTCCTCATCAGGCCCGTCGCGGCGGAATACCTGGCCTGCGCCACGGTGCGGGCCGCCGCCCGGATGTCGATGCACGCGAAGCCAAAATTCTAAAGGTCCCAGATCTCCTGCAAGGTTTTGGCGTAGCGGCCGCCGACGATACCTCTGGCTTCCGGGATGGAGAGTTCCGGGCGGATGCGCCGTGCCTCGCCCAGGGCGGAGGCGGCCTCTTCAAGGCGGCCGTTTGCAATGAGTAGAGCCGCCAGGACGACGCGTGGATTGTGCAGCCTGTCATCGCGCCGGCAGGCCAGGCGGGCTTGTTCGATGCCTTCCTCGAGGCGGTCGACGAAGCCAAGGGCCAGGGCATAGATGCTGCCCCATACCCCCAACCGGTTGTCGCGCGGGCTAATTCTTAGACCATGTTCCAGCTTTTCGATCGCCAGTTCCGGCTGATGATTGGCCAGCAAGGCGGCGCCCAGCGCGACCCAGGCTTGAGCGTTGCTAGGGTCCTGCTCGATCGCCTTGTCGAGCAGTTCGATACCCCGGATCTTGTTGCCCAAATCGGAGATGGCGCAACCGGCAAAGCCCAAGACCTCGGAACTGCCGCTATCCAGCGTAAGCGCCAGGTCCGCCAAGCTCAAGGCCTCATCGGGTTCACTCACGTGGCCATGCATGTGGCCGATCGCCAACAGCAGGGAAAGCATGGCGCGGGCGGGCGCGAAATTCGGGTCCAGCGCGATGGCTTTGCGGCACAACTCGCCCGACTCTTCGAATGTGCCGGCATGCCAACCCTTGATTGCCAGAATACTGTTGGCTTGTTGATAAAAGTCCCAGGCATCCATGTCGGCGGGCGGTCGGCCGCCGCGCCAAATCGAAAGCGACGCGGGTAAGCTCGGGCTCCAGCCGCGTGACGATGGCCACGGTGATTTCGTCTTGAACATCAAACAGATCATCAGCCTTACGGTCGAACCGCTCGGCCCAGATATGATTGCCGCTTTCAGCTTCGATCAACTGCACGGTAACGCGCAACCGGCTGCCGATCTGGCGCAGACTGCCCTCGACCACGTAGCGCACGCCCAGGTCCCGGCCCACCTGACGGATATCGGGCCGGCTGCCCTTGTAGGAAAAGGTCGAATTCCGCGCGATGACAAAAAAACTGGGGATGCGCGCCAGCAGGGTGATGATGTCCTCGGTCATGCCGTCGGCGAGATATTCATGCTCGGGGTCGCTTGACATGCTATCGAGGGGCAAAACCGCGATCGATGGTTTATCGGGCAGGGACAAAGTGCGGTCTTGTTCGCCTGCGGATGTATCCTCCCGTTCCCCCGTCATGCTCGACCAACGCCAGACTTGGATGGGCTGTTCGATATTCTTCATGGCCTGGGCGCCCCCGTCGGTGAATTCAACGCCGGTCTTGCCCGCCACCTCCATATGAATTTTTTCCGAAACACAGATGCCGCCAGGTTCGGCGATCTCCTGCAGACGGGCCGCCACGTTCACACCGTCCCCGAAGATATCGTCGCCACCGACGATGACGTCGCCCAGATTAACCCCCACGCGGTATTCGATCCGCTGCTCCTGGCTTTCCCGCGCATTTATTTCCGCCATGTTGGTCTGCAATTCGACCGCCCACTTGACTGCATCGATGGCGGAGGAAAATTCGGCCAATATGCCGTCACCCATGAGCTTTACGATACGGCCGCCATGTTCCTTGGTCTTCGGCTCGATCAGATCCGTGAACCGGGCCTTGAGCCGGCCGTGCGTGCCGGCCTCGTCGATCCCCAATGAGCCGGGAATAGCCGACCACATCGGCTGAAATTATGGCCGCCAGTCTGCGTTGCGTTCGATCCATCATGGCGCGAGCTTAACGGCAAACATTCGGCAATTCCATCGGTGATGACGGTCGGGCGCGGTGCCTGGTGTCGGGCCAGCGGCGATTATTTTTGTGCGAGCACCAAATTGACGGCGTCGGGAACGACGGCATCCAAACCATCGGCGTAGGCGGACAATTTTTCCGCCGCGTAACTTGCAAGGGCTGCCTGTTCCCGGGCCGATAGTTGCTCAAGGGCCTCGGCCATCGGGGTCCCGAGAAGGTGCGCAATGATGAATGTCTCGATTTCCGGCAACCGTACCTGCATTTCCATATGGGTTACGTTTACCTGCCGGAATCCCGCGCCAGTGAATAACGCTTTAAGCGTGTCTATGTCAGGTACCTCGCGGGGTTTGAGATATTGCTCCGCCGCGCCCTCGTTGATATAGGCGGCAATCGCGTCGGCCAAGACTATGTTATAGGCGCCTTTTCCAGCCCAAATACTAAAACAGGCGCGGCCGCGGTCGTGTAATACGCGGTGTGTTTCTAGAAGCGCCTGTTGCTGGTCCGGAAAAAACTGCAACCCTTGTTGGCATAACACAACATCGAAACCGCCGTCCGGCAATTCCATATCCAGTGCGCTGTTCCGAATCCATGTTGGTTGTGCCGCGCCCGTAGTCGCCAGATTTCTGGCAACCTCAAGCATCCCCTCGTTCAGATCCAGGCCGGTGATGCGCCCTTGCGGTCCAAGTTTCGCCGCCGCCGTACGGGTGACCAGACCCGTTCCGCAAGCCACATCAAGGACATTTTCGTCCGGCTGAATGTCTGCGGCTTCGACCAGGCCCGTGGCCCACGGCCCCAAAATATACCGTGCCGGAATTTTTTCATAATTCTCGGCCGCTTTGCCGCTCAACTGGAATTGTCCCAGGTCAGACATATTAGGTCCTTCCGATTCCTATTTGCCGTTGAATGTCCCGCCTATTGCCGCGCCAAGGGCCCCCGGATCAGGCGGCCCGGCGTGTTGCCGGTGGGCTGGTTGTCGCGCAACAGCGCCTGGCCGTTGACGATGGTGGCGTTGATGCCATTGGCGGTTTGTTTCAGGCGGCGGGCGCCCGCCGGAAGGTCGGTCACCACTTCGGGCATGCGGGGGCCGATGGTGTGGGGGTCGAAGACCACCAGGTCGGCGGCCATGCCCTCGCGCAACAGGCCGCGGTCGTGGAAGCCCCAATGGGTCGCCGTGTCGTAGGTGACCAATCGTACGGCTTCCTCCAATGTGAAAGCCTGTTTTTCCCGCACCCAATGGCTGAAAATATGGGTTTGCAGGGAGCTGTCCATGATCTGGCTGACATGCGCGCCGGAATCCGAAAATGTCACCACGGAGCGTGGATGTTTCATCATCTCCAGGGCCTGGTCCTGATCCTCGTTGGCGATGGGCTGGCGGAAGAAGGTCTTGAAATCATGTTCCAGGGCCAGATCGATCATGGCCTCCACGGGTGAGACGCCCCGTTGGCGGGCCACCTCCGTCATGGAGGGGTTGGGTCCGTCTACCGTGTCCATATGGAACAGCCAATCCCAGTCGGGGGGCCGGGCCTCGGTGCCGATGGCTTTCGGGCCATTGTGGGGCGTATTGGCGATTTTGATCAGTTTGGCCTTGGTCTCGGGGTCGCGGAAGGCGGCAATTTGTTCTTCCAGCGGCAGGGCGCGGATGTCGCGCCACATCTCGAACTTGTCGAACGGCGTCGTGGTCTCGAATGACAACAGCACGGTCAGGGCGCGGCTGTGGACCTGGACGAACAGACGCCCGCCCTCGTCCGCCGCCTGGTCGAGCACGTCGAACCAGGGGCGCCAGGCCTGGGGCTTGGCGCGGGTGGAGAACATGCCAAATGTAATCGGCCGGCCGGTCTCCACGGACAGATCCTTCAAATCGTTGAAATAACGCTCCGCCCGTTCGTAATTGGCCCCCGTGGGTTCCCCCGCCAGCTCCAGTATGCCGGCGTTCTCATCGCCCATGGCGCGGACCATCGTGGCCAGTTCCGCCCAATCGGCGGCGCGGGAGGCGACGGGGCGGAAATCGGAAGTTTCGTGGTTCGGGCTGCGCGAGGAGGAGAAGCCGATGGCGCCGGCGCGCACGGCCTCTTTCACCAGGTTCGCCATGGTGGCCAATTCATCCTCCGTCGCGGCCTCGTCAAAGGCGCGCTCGCCCATGACATAGGTGCGCAGCGCCGAATGGCCCATATAGCCGGCGTAATTGATGCCCATGGGCAGGCCGTCCAGCACATCGAGGTATTCCGGGAAACTTTCCCATTGCCAGTCAATGCCGGCCAGCATGGCCTCGCGGGAAATATCCTCGGCCCGTTCTAGATTGCGGAAGACATAGTCGATTTCCGACTTGCGGCAGGGTGCCAGGGTAAAGCCGCAATTGCCCATGACGACGGAAGTGACGCCGTGATAGCAGGAGCAACTGCCCAGGGGATCCCAGAAAACCTGCGCATCCATGTGCGTGTGGCCGTCGACGAAGCCGGGCGCGACGATATGTCCTTCGGCATCGATCGTTTCCGCCGCGCCACCGTTGGGAATGCGGCCGATATGCGTGATCTTGCCGTCCTTCACGCCCACGTCCGCACGGTAACGGGGCAGGCCCGAACCATCGATCACCATCCCGTTGCGCACCACCAGATCGTAAGCCACATCTTTCTCCCTTGGAATCTGGGCGGCATTATGGCCCATGCGGGGCGGTTCCGGTAGGGTGGCGGCATCGGACCGGAAATGTGGGAGCCTTCAATGCCTAAAGACCTGCCCAGCCAAGCCTCGGTCGTCATTATCGGCGGCGGCGTCGTCGGCTGTTCCATCGCCTATCATCTGGTCAAACTGGGCATCCGGGATGTGTTGGTGCTGGAACGCAGGCAGCTTTCCTGCGGCACCACCTGGCATGCCGCCGGTCTGGTGGGGCAGTTGCGGGCGACGCAGAATTTGACCCAGTTGGCGAAATATTCGACCGAGCTTTATGCCGGCCTGGAAGCGGAAACCGGGCAGGCCACGGGTTTCAAACAGAACGGCGCCCTGGCCCTGGCCACCCATGGCGAGCGGTTGGAGGAATTGCGCCGGGGCGCCTCCATGGCGCGGGTCTTCGGCCTGGCGGTGGAGGAGATCGGCCCCGCGGAGATATCGGCCCTGCACCCATTGATCAACGTCGACGACGTGGTGGGCGGCGTTTTTCTGCCCAAGGACGGCCAGATCAATCCCTCCGACCTAACCCAGGCCCTGGCCCAGGGCGCGCGCGCGGGCGGGGCGGCAATCGTGGAGAACGCGGGCGTCACGGATATTCTGACCGCCCAGGGCAAGGTCACGGGCGTGGCGGTTGGCGATGCCGTTATCAGGGCCGATATCGTGGTCAATTGCACGGGCATGTGGGGCCGGTCCGTGGGCACGATGACCGAAACATCCATCCCCCTGCATGCCTGCGAACATTTCTATGTGGTGACGGAGCCTTTCGCCGGCGTGACCCCGGATCAGCCGGTGCTGCGGGACCAGGACAATTACGCCTATTACAAGGAGGACGCGGGCAAAATTTTACTGGGCGCTTTCGAGCCCGAGGCCAAGCCCTGGGGCATGAGTGGCATTCCGGAGAATTTCTGCTTCGATGAATTGCCCACCGACATGGATCATTTCATGCCGATATTGGAGCGTGCCATGACGCGCATGCCGGCGCTGCGGGAGGTGGGCATCCGCACCTGGTTCTGCGGCCCGGAAAGTTTCACGCCGGACAACCGCTATCACCTGGGCGAGGTGCCGGAAGTGGCCGGCCTGTTCGTGGCCTGCGGCTTCAATTCCATCGGCATCCAATCGGCGGGCGGCGTCGGCAAGGTGATGGCGGAATGGATCCGCGATGGCCATCCGCCCCTGGATTTATGGGACGTGGATATCCGGCGCACCATGCCGTTTCAAAACAACGGCCGCTATCTGGCGGAACGGGTCGGCGAATGCCTCGGGCTACTCTATGCGGTGCATTGGCCGTTCTATCAATACCGCACGGCGCGCGGCGTGCGGAAATCGCCCCTGCATGACCGACTGGCCGCCGCCGGCGCCTGTTTTGGCGAGGCGGCGGGCTGGGAGCGGGCCAATTGGTACAGCCCCGGCGATCCGGCGCCCCGATATGAATACAGCTTTGGCCGGCAGAACTGGTTTGACCTATCAGCGGCGGAGCACCGGGCCGCCAGGGACGGCGTGGCGCTGTTCGAACAATCCTCGTTCGCCAAGTTTCAATTGGCGGGCCGGGATGCCTTGGCCGTGCTCAATCAAGTCTGCGCCAACCAGATCGACGTGGACCCGGGCCGCACGGTCTATAGCCAATGGCTGAATGAACGCGGCGGGATCGAGGCCGATCTGACCGTAACCAGGCTAGCGGAGGATGAATTTCTGATCGTCACCTCCGCCACCTCCCAGATGCGCGATTTCCACTGGCTGAAAAACCATATCCCCGAGGCCGCCCACGCCCATTTGACGGACGTCACCTCCGCCCATGCCGTGCTCTCGATCATGGGACCGAAATCGCGGGATTTGCTGGCCACGCTGACGGCGGCGGATATGAGCAATGCGGCCTTTCCCTTCGGCGCCTCGCAGATCATCGATATCGGCTATGCCGCCGTGCGCGCGACGCGGCTGACCTATGTCGGGGAGCTGGGCTGGGAGCTCTATATTCCCAGCGAGTTCGCACAGGGGGTTTATGATGAAATCGTTGCGGCGGGGGCGGCCTTCGATCTGCGCCATGCCGGCTATCACGCCCTGGATTCCCTGCGCCTGGAGAAAGCCTACCGCCATTGGGGCCACGATATCACGGACGAAGATACGCCCATCGAAGCGGGTTTGGGTTTTGCCGTTGCCTGGGACAAACCGGGCGGCTTCATGGGCCGGGAGGCTTTGCTGCGGCAACGGCAGGCCGGCGTTCACCAACGTCTGGTGCAATTCATCCTGGGCGACCCGGAAAAGCTGCTCTACCACAACGAACCCATTTGGCGCGACGGCGTGATCGCCGGCTATCTGCGTTCGGGCAGCTACGGCCACACCTTGGGCGCCGCCATCGGCCTGGGCTATGTCCGCGATCCCGCCGGCGGCGTGGTCGATGGCGATTTTATCGCGGCGGGGACCTACGCCATTGAAGTTGCCTGCGAACAGGTGTCGGCGAGGGCCTCCCTTCGCCCCCTGTACGATCCAAGGAGCCTGCGCATTCGCAATTAGCGGCAAATAGGCATTTCCTGTCAAATATCTCCACGAGGCGCGCCTTCACCCCGGCGGCGGTCCGAGCGAAGGCGAACGCAAGGCCGCCCACGACCGGTGCCCGCCGCGCGCCTTGACGGCCCATCACCGTTGGCCGCCTGGCGACGGCGACGGAATCCGATCGGATCCGCCGGACGAAAATCTGATTAACCTCAATCTGGAAGGCCACGTCAGCCTGGCCAGCGCCAAACTGTCTGGCGCCCGTTTGCGCGGCGCCGACCCGACGCACGGCAACCTGACCTCCGCCTCCTTGATTGAGACCAACCTGATGGAAGCCGATCTGTCTTCGGCCGACCCAAAAAGGCGCCGATTTGTGGCGGGCCAACCTGGCCCGCCGCGTCATCTCGCCCCAGGGCCCCGCACCAGGCGCTTAATTGTGACGCTCGCGAGGACGCCAAGGCGAAAACCGCCTGATCGTGACGTTTAATATCCGCCGGCGCGAGCCGGGCCTATCGGGTTGGTCCAGACACCCACTACATGTAGGGTTGCCGCACACACCTGTATTACGGTCGCAATGTGCCGATACCGTTGAAAAAGTCGAAAAATAGGTGGGCCACATTCTTCGCGAAATCCCGATTACAGTTAGGATCGAAGCCGCTTTGCCCGTAGG
>JAYGEB010000507.1:0-8083 GCA_046582595.1 Alphaproteobacteria bacterium
GAACCGCCGCCGTCCGAGCCAACCGCCAGCGGCCCCATTTTGGCGGCCAGCGCGGCAGCCGCGCCGCCCGACGAGCCGCCGGGTGTTTTGGCCAAATTCCAGGGGTTCCGGGTAATGCCGCTCAAGGTGCTTTCGGTCAGCCCCTTCCAGCCCACCTCCGGTGTCGTGGTCTTGCCCAGTAAAACGGCGCCATGTTCCCGCAAACGGGCGACGCAGGGCGCATCTTCATCCCAAGGCCCGGCGGGATCGACGGTCAGCGAGCCTTTCAGGGTGGGCCAGCCCTTGGTCAGAACCAGATCCTTGATGGTGACCGGCACGCCATCCAGCAGGCCTTTTGGCGCGCCCTTGGCCCAGCGCTCTTCCGAGACCTTGGCCGCCGCCAGGGCGCCCTCGTCGTCGATGATCATGAAGGCGTTGATCTTGTCGTTGACGGCATGGATCCGGTCAAGAACCGCCCGCGTCGCCTCCAGTGGTGAAAAACGGCCCGCCCGGTAGCCCGCCAACAGGTCAACCGCGCTCATCCCTATCAAATCATCGCTCATGACCAACCCCTAACCTTTTGGATTCCAGGCTTTGCGCCGCGCCCTGATCCGTTCCCTTTGCCGCTCGGATAAACGCCCGCGCAATTTATCAAAATGCCATTCCGCCAGACCGGGTTTCTGGACCGCGCCCAAAAGAGCCCAAAAATAGGCCCTGGCCGGGTCCGCCTCGACCCCCTCGCCCAGCAAATACATCCGTGACAGCATCAACTGCGCATCGGAATTGCCGCCCTCCGCCGCCTGCCCGAAATGATAGGCCGCCTGGGCTAGATCCCGCGGCACGCCCTCGCCATGAAAATAGACAAAGCCCAGATTGTATTTCGCCTTGTCCAGCCCGGCGGCGGCGGCGGCGAACAGGGCCGAAGCCTTGGCCCGGTCGCGGCCCACGCCCTTGCCGAAATAGTAAAGATAACCAAGGTTGCGCGTGGCCTTGGCATTGCCCAGATCAACGGCCCGCTGGAACAGTTCGGCGGCCTTGGCCAAGTCCGGCTCAACCCCGCGCCCCCGGACATGAAGCTGGGCCAGATTGCGCAAGGCCTTGGCATTGTTTTGCGCCGCCGCCCGTCGATACCAGCCCGCCGCCGCCGCCAAATCCTCCCGGACCGCCTTGCCTTCTTCCAGATAGACGCCAACCACGCGCTGGGCCTCCGGATAGCCCTGTTCGGCGGCCTTGCGGAACCATTGCAGGGCGGTCTCGCGGTCCTGTCCAACGCCACGGCCACGGTCATACAACAGGCCCAGCCAATGTTGCGCCTCGGCCACGCCCGCCGCCGCGCCTTTTCGAAAGCCGTCAAAGGCCCCGAGAAAATTGCCATTCTTGAAATACTGGTGGGCGCCGGTCAATTCGGCCGTCTGCGCCAGAACGGGCGAGGCAAGGCATCCGGCACCGAAAACAATTACGCGCGTCAGGCGGCGCCAGGAAAATGCAAATAACAGTGACATATGCTCACTGTACGTCGCCGCCCGCGCCCGGACAAGCGAGCGGCCGATTTCAAGACACCCATACCAGGAGGTTTTCGCGGCGTCCGCGCTAATCGCCGCCGGCGGCTTCCAGGCCCGGACGGATCAGCGGTTGGCGGTCCGTGTCGCGCTCGTATTTGCGGGCCGGGTTGTTGACCACCTCGGCCAGGGGCGCGGCCTGGAAGGAGGCTTGCACCTGCCGTTCGGGCGGCGTCCCGTACAGGGTCGTGCGCTGCACCGGGGTGCGGCCCAGATCGCGGATCAGGGCCTCCATGGCGTGGGGGGGCAACTCTTGACCATGTTCAGAGCCCGCCGCGCGGGTAATGGTCTCGTTCATCAAGGTACCGCCCAGATCGTTGACCCCGGCGTTTAGGGCGGCCTGGATGCCGTCCCGGCCCATTTTGACCCAACTGGTCTGGATATTGGTGATGTGCGGGTGCAGCACCAAGCGCGCCACGGCATGCATCAACAATGTTTCGCGATAGGTCGGCCCCATGCGGGCACGGCCTTTCAGGTAGATCGGCGCCTCCATATGAACGAATGGCAGGGGCACCAGTTCCGTAAAGCCGCCCGTTCTGGACTGCAGATCGCGCAGGCGCAAAAGATGCCGAGCCCAATGGACGGGCCGGTCCACATGGCCGAACATGATCGTCGCCGTGGTGCGGAAGCCCACGCCGTGCGCCGTCTCCATGACCTCCAGCCACTGCTTGACGCTCAATTTATCGGGACAGAGCACTTGGCGGACTTCCTCGTCCAGAATTTCCGCCGCCGTGCCGGGCAGGGAACCCAGGCCAGCCGCTTGCAAACGGCCAAGAAATTCCCGCAAGGAAATACCGAGGGTCTGGGCGCCCTGATAAACTTCCAGGGGCGAAAACGCATGAACGTGCATATCGGGCGCCGCCGCCTTCACGGTGGCCAGGATATCGAGATAGGTCTGGCCGGTATATTCGGGATGGATGCCGCCCTGCATGCAAACTTCCGTGGCGCCCCGGTCCCAGGCTTCGGCAACGCGGCGGCCGATCTCCTCCAGGGACAGATCGTAGGGGCGTCCGCGCAGGTTCTCGCTCAGCTTGCCTTTGGAAAAGGCGCAGAACTGGCATTTGAAATAGCAGATATTGGTGTAGTTGATATTGCGCACCACGACGTAGGAAACCTGATCGCCATTGACCGATTGGCGCAGGGCATCCGCCGCCCGGCAAACCGCATCGACCTCGCCGCCACGGGCCGCGAACAGCCGGGTGATCTCCCCCTCGTCAAAGCCCCCACCGCCCTGGGCGCGGGCCAGCAGGCGGTCCAGTTCCGGCACATTCGGCGAGGACGTGGCGATGGCCACGGGGGGCGCGGTATCGATGCCCGGCGACCAGGTGTCGGTCCGCGCCAGTCCGGCGGCATCGACCCGGTTCAACACCGCCTGGGCAAAGGCCGGATCCAGCCAGCGCTGGGCGTCCTGGGCATAGTTGGGATAGATCGCCAGGCGTTCAACCAGATGCTTGCCGCCCCGCGCCGTATCATCGGCCAATTGGCGCAGATGCGGCCAGGGCGCTTCCGGGTTCACGTGGTCCGGCGTCACCGGCGAGACCCCGCCCCAATCATCGATCCCGGCCTCGATCAGGCTGGGCGTCTGGCCGGGGCTGAGATTGGGCGGCGCCTGGATGTGCATGTCTGGCCCGAATATCAGCCGGGCGGCGGCGATACTCCAACGCAGCTCGTCTATCGGCGCGTCGGGCCAATCGGCCATGCGGGTGTCGCCCTTGGCGCGGAAATTCTGCACGATGATTTCCTGAATATGGCCGTATTGATCGTGCAGATCACGCAGCGCCAGCAAAGCCTCGATCCGCTCCGCCCGGGTCTCGCCGATGCCAATCAGAATGCCGGTGGTGAAGGGAATTGCCAGCCGTCCCGCCGCCTCGATCGTGGCCAGGCGGACCTTCGGATCCTTGTCCGGGGAGCCGTGATGGCAGGCGCCCTTTTTCATCAGGCGCGGCGAAATGCTTTCCAACATGATGCCTTGGGAGACCGAAACCTCGCGCAGGGAGGCCAGGTCCGCGTCCTCCATGATGCCGGGATTCAGATGCGGCAACAGGCCGGTTTCCTCGAACACCAACAGGGCCATGGCGCGCAGGTATGACAGCGTCGTCTCGTGGCCCAGTTCCGCCAGTTCCTCGCGCGCCACCCGGTAGCGCAGTTCCGGCTTATCGCCCAAGGTAAACAGCGCTTCCTTGCAGCCGGCCTCGGCCCCGGCACGGGCGATGGCCAGAACCTGATCCGGCGTCATATAGGCCCGCTGGCCGCGCCGGGGCGGGTGCGCGAAGGTGCAATAATGGCAGACGTCGCGGCACAATTGGGTCAACGGGATAAAGACCTTGCGGGAATAACTGATCAGCCGGCCATGGGCCTGATCCCGCAGCCGGGCGGCGGCGGCTTGCAAGGCGGCCAAATCCGAGACATCGGCAAGCGCCAGGGCCTCGGCCCCATCAGGCCGCCGCCGTTCCAGCCAAGCCTCAATTTCCGAACTCAACGCCATGCCATCCAATCCCCTAGTCCTGTTAACTAGTCCCGCGACACACGGGCGGCGATGCCCGATGCCCACAGATACCGTAAACTGCCACAATCCCCTTGCCCCGCACAAAACAGCCGCAGATCGTCCGGCGTGTCAATATCCAATGCGAAGCCGTCCAATTCCAACACCTTTGGCGCGACGCCACCATCGCGCAGCATTTGGCAATGCCGGTTGAAACTATCGGGGCCAAAGGCGGGCCGCAACAGGTCCGGCGGCCAGAGCGCCAGGCAATTGGTACCGTCATGATCGCGGGACGGCACCACGCAGGCGCCAGGGACCGCAGCGGGAATTTCGGCGATTTGGGCGACTTCCGCCGCCGTGATCAAGGGGATATCGCCCGGTACATGCATCATCGCCTTGATCCCCTCCGCCGCCAGCACTTCGCCGGCTTGTCCCACCGCCGCGCTGTAGCCGCCTGGACGGCGTTCCCGCATGACCCGGACGCCGGCGCGGCGGGCGGCGTTCAAGGCGGCCTCGTCGCCACTGATCACCATGACGCCGTCCAATGCGGTCAGCGCCGCCAGAACATCGCGCATCATATGTTCCGCCAGGGCGCCGCGTTCATCGGGGCTCAGCACCTCCCGAAGGCGCTGTTTCGGGGCAGCAAAACCCTTGATGGGCACCACGGCCCACATCAGGCGGCCAATTCGGCGGCGAATGCGAGCACGCCGCGGGCCAGCTCTTCCCGGTCCTCCAGGCTTTCCATCACGGTCTTGCAAACCAGGGCGGCAATCCCAAGACGCCCGACCGCGTCCGCCAAGCCCCCGTCGCCATCATCGAGGACAAAACCGTCAAGCAGACCGCCGTAATGTTCAGCCACGGCCAGCGCCGTGCTGGGCATTCCCAGTTCGGCCATCATCTTGGCGGCGGGGCCCTTGATCGCCAAACCGGCGACAATGGGTGAGACCGCGATAACGGGCGCCGGGGCCGCCGCCATCGCCTGGCGAACGCCGGGGAGTTCCAGGATCGGGTCGATACTGACAAAGGGGTTGGAGGGCGTGATGATGACCGCCCGCAACGCGGGATCGGCCAATGCGGCCATGAAGCCGGCCTGGGGCCGGGCCGCGCGGATGCCATCGAAATCAAAACCGCTGACCACGGGCTCACAGCGTTCGCGTACGAAATAATGCTGAAATGCCATAGGCCCCTGGGCGGTGCGCACCAGGGTCCGGACGGGATCGTCGGTCATGGGAACGAGGCGGCAGTCGAGGCCCAATTGCCGGGCGATGGAGCGCGTCACCTCCGTCAAGCTTTGTCCGCCGGCCAGGGCTTCCGTACGCATGACATGCATGGCGAGGTCGCGGTCGCCAAGATTGAACCAGGTCTCGCCGCCCAATTGTTCCAGGGCCGCCATGAAGCGCCAGCCTTCGTCCGCCCGGCCCCAGCCCTTGAGCTGATCGTTCAGGCCGGCAAGGGCATAGATGATCGAGTCGAGATCGGGGCAGATGGTCAGGCCCAGATGTTCGAAGTCATCGCCCACGTTGGCGACAATCAGAAGCTCCTCGCCCAGTTCCAAACGCGAGAGGCCCAGCGCCAGCTTGGCGCCGCCCACGCCGCCCGACAGCGCGATCACGGGCCCCCGCCGCATCAGCGGAACATATCCTGTTCCGCCGGGCGCGGCAGCGCGCCGGCGCCCTGGTCCGAGGGCGGAACTTGCAGGCCGCGGATCAACACCACCGGCTGACCCTGATTGCCCTGGCCTTGCAGGATCGAGGCGGCGGAGGACAATTCGTCCGCCAGGCCGACCTCGCTGACCAGCAATTCCCGGCCATATAAATCCGGCTCGCCGCGCAGATCCCATAACGCCGGCAACCCGGCGGAGCCGATGGCCAGCCCCATGGTGCCCCGACGCCAGGCCCGGCCCACGGAATCGTTGATGATCACCGCCACTTCGGCCCCATGGCGTTCAGCCAGGGCCTGGCGCAGCTTGCGGCAGTCCTCGTCCGGATCCTCGGGCAGCAACAACACGTTTTCCGAGCCGTCCGCCTGTTCCACGTTGGAGGCATCGATACCCGCATTGGCCATGACGATGCCAAGGCGATGGGCCACGATCAGGACGCCGGGAACCTTGCCCACCACCTCGACCGATTCATCGAGGACCAGCTGCACCTGCCGCGGGTCCTTGTCGACTTCCACCGCCAGGGCCTCGGCCTCCCGGGACGGCGTGACGGTGCGCAGATCAACGATGCGGCCGTTGGCCTTGGAGACGATTTTCTGCGCCAGCACCAGGACATCGCCATTTTGCAACCGTTCGCCGGCCCGCTCCAGGCCATCGCCGATCAGCGCCGCCAGGTCGTCGCCGGGCCGCACCATGGGCATATCGGGCAACGCCACCAATTGCATGCGGGAGGTCTTCATGGCCCTTTAATGCCCGCCGCTTTCGGCGCTGCCGGGCGCGCCGGTCAGACGAATGCCGGCGCCGGCGATCTTGTAGCGGTTGTTGATGAAAATCAGGGCCGAGGTCAGCGCTTCCGCGACCACTGAATTCTCGATCCGGCCGGCATGCCAGGACCGCATGGAAGCATCTTCCGCCAAGCCAACAACAATGGCGCGGGCCTCGGGATCGTTGCCGCAGACCAGGATATCGCAATCGATATCATGCTCCAGATCGGTCAAATGATCCGCCGCGACATTCTGAAAGGCGGAGACCACGCGCACCCCCTCGCCCAGAAATATCTGCGCGCGCCTGCCGGCGGAGCCATGCTCGGGTAAATGCACCGTGCGCACTTTTGGCGGCTGTAGGGGAACCGTGACATCGACCATGATCTTGCCCTGGCAGCCGGGCTTGATCGCCTCCAGCATGGGGGCCTGATTGGCGAAGGGCACCGTCAGCACCACGATTTCCGCCGCCGCCGCCGCCGCGCCGTTGACCAGACCGCTGATGGCCGCATCCGGCGCCAAGGCGGCCAGGCGTTCGGCGCCCCGGTCGGCGCTGTCCTGGGCGCGGGAGCCGATGACGATGGCATGGCCCGCCTTGGCCCAGCGCAGGGCCAGGCCGAAACCCAGGGCGCCCGTGCCGCCGATCACGGCAATGGTGTACTTCGTCTCCGCCATGAATATTTCCTCGGTCAAATGTTGGGCAGCAAATCATCGGTCAACCAGGCGATGCCGTCGAGAATTTCGGCAAGCTCGGCCCCGGCAACGAAAAAGATCATGGTTTCTACCCTGAGTTCGGCGAATTGGCCAATATCGTCGCGAATGGCCTCGGGCGGGCCGGTCAGGACAGGGCGCTCGCCGCCGTCCCGGACCTTGCCGTTGACCGGATGGAAGGACAAATAGGCGCGGTGGATGTCGCCGCCATCGCGCCCGGCCTTTTCCGCCGCCTGGTCCAACAGGGCGGCGCCTTGGGCATAACGTTCCGGCGTGTCCAACGGATGCGCCGGGTTGTGGTTGGAGGGATACCAACCGTCGCCCAGGCGCGCGGCGCGGCGGATCGCGGCCCCGCCCTCGCCGCCGATCCAGATCGGCGGATGGGGCTTTTGGATGGGCTTGGGCTCGAACATCACATTGTCAAAGCGGACATGCTGGCCGGCCATGGCGGGGTTTTCCTCCGTCCACAAGGTCTTGAAGGCCTCGATATATTCATCCGTGACCCGGCCCCGGTCGGCGAAGGGGGGAAGGCCCAGGACCTCGAATTCCTCGCGCATCCAACCGGCGCCGCAGCCGATGGTCAAGCGCCCACCCGATAGTACATCCACCGTGGCCAGCATTTTCGCGGTTAGCACGGCGGGGCGGTAGGGCACCACCATGACGGAGGTCAAAAGACCGATCGTCTCCGTCGCCGCCGACAAAAAACCAGCGACCGTAAGCATCTCCAGACACTCACCCACGGCGGCGCCGGGCCAAGTGCCATCATCGCTGTAGGGATATTTCGAGCTGATGCCGCCCGGAACGATCACATGATCGTTGAAGGCCAGCAGGTCCAGGCCGCCTTTCTCCGCCGCGCGCGCCATGGCGCTCAGTCCGGGGCCGTTACCGCCCGCCCCGCGGGCCATGACCATCAAGCCGAATTTCATGTGGAGGT
>JAYGEB010000059.1:0-1761 GCA_046582595.1 Alphaproteobacteria bacterium
TGGATGGCACCGCGGTCGGCGGTATTATTCCCGGCGCCATCGTGAACTGGCTGGCGGACGGTTAAAGCATTTTCGGGATTGAAATGGTCGATCAAGGCCGCGACGCGGCCCGGCGCGCTCTTGCGCACAAGCGTGAGCGAAGAGAGCTAGGCCCGATTCATTCGATCTTGAAATGGATTTAGAGAAAAAATCCCGAGTATTTTGCAATCCGCGGCGGGTCCATGAATAGGGGGACACGTAACAAGTACATTTCCCCCTATTCATCCCCGGCGATTTACACCTTCCGGGCGGATTTATCCCTGACGGCTTACGCCGCCCTGCCGCCACGCAGCAGGCGTCCCGGCAGGGCGCCGTTGGCCGGAACCGCGTCTTCGCCCTGGTCCCGGATCACCACGCCGTTGACGATGACATTGGCGATGCCGGAGGCTTGGCTGATCAGGCGGTCGACGCCGGCGGGTAAATCATGAACCCGTTGCAGGGGTTGGTCGCCGACCGTGGCGGGATCGAAGATCACCACGTCCGCCGGCCGGCCCACCGACAGGCGGCCCCGGTCGGTGATGCCCATGACCGCCGCCGTGCGCGAGGTCAGCATGCGGATGGCCTGTTCCAGGGTGAAGACTTGCTTCTCCCGCACCCAGCGGCGCAGAAAATGGGTCGGCTGGCAGGCATCGCAAAGTTGCGAGGCATGGGCGCCGGCATCGGACAGGCCCAGCACCGTGCAATCGCTTTTCAATAGCGGCTCCACCTGGTCCTCGTCATGGTTGGCGACCGGCATGCGGAAGCGCGCTTCCAGATTGCTGGCCAGGGCCAGATCCAAGGCCAGATCGATGGGATCGACGCCGCGTTCCGCCGCCACCCCGAACAATTTCCGCTCGCTCAACGTCGGCTCCGGATCGTATTGGGAGATCACGGTCATCGCGAAGGAGCTTTGGAACGAGGCCCGGATCGTTTTCATGCGGTCCTTGAAGGCCTGGCGGAATTCAAGATCCTTGTAGATGCGGGCCTTGCCATCGAAATCCGCCGCCGAGACCGGCTTGAACATGGAAATCGCCTCGAACGGAAACGGTTCCTTGAACTGATACTCGAAATTCAACGGCCGCGGCGTGACCTGAGGGCTGATCGGCAGACCCTGCCGGGCCAAGTCCTCGGACTGGACAAGTTGCTCTTCGTGCCCGCCCTTGGCCAGGGACAGCCCGGCCAGCAGCGCCGTCCAGGTGATCGGCCGCCCGGTGCGTCTGGCGATCTGTTCGAATTCGTCAAGGAACAGTTCCCGGCCCACGGTGGCCTGGATGACGCCCTGGTTTAAATCGCCCAGCACATCGCATAGGGCGAATATCTCCGCCATATCCGCCGCCCGGCTGGGCACGGGCCGGCCCTCGTAACCCACATGGGTGGAGGCCTTGGAGGTGGCGAAACCCAGGGCCCCGGCCTTCATGCCGTCGGCAAGCAGGACGCACATTGCCGCCAATTCGTCATCACTCGCCGCCCGTTCCGTGGCCGCCTCGCCCATCACGTAGGTGCGCAGGGGGGTATGGCCCATCAGGACGCCCACGTTGATGGCCGGCGACAGACCCTCGACCGTATCGAGATATTCCGGGAAGGTTTCAAACGGCCATTCCTCGCCCAGCCCGGCCTTCAGGGCATCGATGCTCATGCCCTCGATCTTTTCCAGGGTGCGCATGATGATCTCGCGATGATCCACCCTGGTCGGCGCCACGCCGAAACCGCAATTGCCCACCACCGCCGTGGTCACGCCATGCC
>JAYGEB010000096.1:0-14701 GCA_046582595.1 Alphaproteobacteria bacterium
CGATCAAGGCCGCGACGGCGGCCCGGCGCTTATGCGCCGCCCGCGCGGAGCGACTCGCGCTTGCGCACAAGCGTGAGCGAAGAAAGCTAAAGCCGATAGAACCGCTGCGCCGTATCGTGGAATAGGGCGGCGCGTTCGGATTTTGAACAGTCCCTGACCATATGGGCAATGGCACCGACCTGATCGACATAGCCGATCCGCAACCCGGCGACGGGAAAGTTGGAGGCGAACATACAGCGTGCGAAGCCGAAGATTTCGATCGCGTCGCGCACCACGCGCCGGTTGCCGTCATAGTCCCAGGGCGCGCTGGCCAAACCCAGTTCCGAGATTTTCAGATGAACATGCTCCATGGCCGCCAACGCCGCCATGCCCCGGCGCCATTCGGCCAGTCCCGCCTCGGTGCGGTCCAAGGCCAGGCCGGTGTGTTCCACGACGATGGCCAGGTCGGGGTACAGCGCGCAGACCTCCGCCGCCTCCGCCAAATGCCAGAACGGCACGCGCAGATCCCACGACAGCCCGAATTGCCGCAGCAGTCCCAGGCCGGCGCGCCAGGCCGGATCCTGCATGCCGGCCGCTTGGCCGCGCACATCGTCGCGCCCGGCGGCCGTGGCAGAGGTCCGGGGTTTGCTGCGAATACCGCGAACGGCTGGAAACGCCGCCTGGGCGGCCAGAACCTCGGCGCTATCGGGCCGGTGCAGCCAGGCATGGGCCACGATGGCGTCGGGCATGCCCGCCTCCTCCAGCATGGTGGACAACCAGCGGGTTTCGGCCACGGGATCGTCGTGATCGGCCTCGGCCTCCACATGCACGGTCCGCACGATGCGCAAGGGGCCGGCATCGGCGCGGTAATCGGCGGCGGTGTAATCGCCCCTCAACGCATCGTAATTTCCCAGCAGAAAGTTCTCTTCCACATGATCGCTCAGCCAGGGGTAATGGACCGCCGCCAAATCGAACAGGTGGTGGTGGCTATCGATAATGTCGAAATCCAGGTCCAGGCCGCTCATATCGGGCAGGTTTATGGGCGTGGAGAGATCCTTCGACATTTGGCCCGGCGCTAAACCTCGGCCGCATAGGGCGGCGCGGGGTCGTATTCCATGTTGCGCTGAATGCCGCGGGCGAAGTCCGGGGAATACATCTCGCCCATAAGCCACAGGGCCATGTCGATGCCCGCCGACACCCCGGCCGAGGTGACGACGTTGCCGTCGCGCACATAGCGGATATTCTCCAATACCTCGCCGGCCTTGCCCCGCTTGCGCACCATATCGATGGCGCCCCAGTGCGTGGTGATGCGCTTGCCCGCCGCCGGGCCCGCCTCGGCCAGCAGGAACGAACCGGTGCAAACAGAGGTGACCCACTGGCAGCCCGGCGCGACGTCGGCGATCCAGGCCAGCAATTCGGGATTATCAACCTCCCTCCGGGTGCCCTGGCCGCCCGGCACCAGCAATACATCCAGCTTTGGCGCATCGGCGAAACCGTGATCCATCTCGATCCGCAGCCCCTTGCTACAATGCACCGTGCCGCCACGCTCCGAGATGGACACAACCTTGATATCGTCCCGCTGGGCGGCGGCCATGGTGAAGACTTCCCATGGTCCCACGGCGTCCAGTTCCTCCGCGCCGTCAAAAAACAGAATGCCGATGGTGGTCATGATAAATGCTCCCCTCTGGCTCGAAAGCCGGCATCATAGCATCCGATCATGCTATGACTATCAGGCAATGAGAGGGAGGTCCGATAGGATGACCAAGGTGTACATCGCCGGCGTCGGCATGACGCGGATGGGCAAGCTGCTGGACCGCAGCGTCAAGGATCTGACGGCGGAAGCCGTGAACGGGGCCTTGGACGATGCCGGGATCGCCACGCGGGACTTGCAAGCGGCCTATTTCTCCAATGCCACCCAGGGCCATATGGAAGGCCAGACGATGATCCGGGGCGAGATTGCCCTGCGCCACATGGGGGTGGAGGAGATCCCCGTGGTCAACGTGGAAAACGCCTGTGCCTCAGGCGCCACGGCGTTCAATCTGGCGGTGCAATTTCTCAAGGCCGGGGAGGGCGATGTCTCGCTGGCGGTTGGCGTCGAGAAGATGTTCTCAAAGGACAGGGCACGCATGTTCAGCGTCTTCGACGCCGCCTGGGATGTCGCCACGGTGGCGGAAAATACGGAAACCCTGCTGGCCTTGGGCCAGGGATACCCGGTGCCGCCGGGCACCACCTCCGCCAAACCCTACAGTTTGTTCATGGACGTCTATGCCGCCTGGTCCCGCCATCACATGGCGGCCTTTGGCACCACCCAGCGCCAGATCGCCGCCGTTGCCGCCAAGAACCATAACCACTCCCAGCATAACGAAAAGGCCCAGTACCGCATGCCCTATTCCGTGGATGAAGTCCTGGCGGCCCCGCCCATCACCTACCCCCTGACCCTGCCCATGTGCGCCCCCATCAGCGACGGCGGCGCGGCGGCGGTGCTGTGTAGCGAAGACGGCCTGAAACGCCTTGGCATCGGCCGGGAACGGGCCATCGAAGTCAAGGCTTCGGTATTGCAAACCGGCTCCTCCCGGCCCATTGAGGCCGTCGATCGGCACGTCACGGCCAAGGCCGCGAGACGCGCCTACGAGCGCGCCGGCGTGGGGCCGGAAGATATCGACGTGGCGGAAGTGCATGACGCCACCGCCATGGGCGAGATCGTGCAGATCGAAAACCTCGGCTTCTGCGATTTCGGCGAAGGCGGCGCCACCTCCGAACGCGGCGATACCAGCCTGGGCGGCCGCCTTCCCGTCAATCCGTCCGGCGGCCTGGAATGCAAGGGGCATCCCATTGGCGCGACGGGGCTGTGCCAGATCTACGAATTGACCGGGCAGTTGCGTGGCGAGGCCGGCGCCCGGCAGGTCGAGGGCGCCCGCCTGGCCATTGCGGAAAACGGCGGCGGCCTGTACGGCATCGAGGAAAGCGTCGCCTCGATCATCATCCTGGGGCGGTAGCGGTCATTCCGCCGTAATTTGGGGACACGTAACAAGTACATGTCCCCAAAATACTCCGCCTGTGCCATTGCTAGGGGTGAATAGGGGGAAATGTACTTGTTACGTGTCCCCCTATTCATGGAGCAACCGCCGGGAGGGCGATAGGATAGAGACGGGAGACCACGCCGGATGAATGATTACAAGATTTTCGAACTGGGGAACCTGCGCCTGCAAGGCGGCATGATCTTGCCCAATGCGCGACTGACATACCAAACCTATGGCGCCCTGGCGGCGGACAAATCAAACGTCGTGCTTTATCCCACCTCCTATGGCGCCCATCATATGGACATTGAATGGCTGATCGGACCGGGCCGCATTCTGGATTCCAGCAAATATTTCGTGGTGATCCCCAACATGTTCGGCAACGGCCTGTCGTCTTCCCCCTCCAACATGGCGGAACCCCATGGCATGGGCCGCTTTCCCGATTTCAGCCATTGGGACAACATACATGCCCAGCGGCGGATGCTGACCGAGGTTTTCGCGGTGGAGCATCTGGCCCTGGTTTATGGCTGGTCCATGGGCGCCCAGCAGGCGCTGCATTGGGGCGCGATCTGTCCTGATCAGGTAACGGCGATCTGCGCCGTCTGCGGCTCCGCCCGCACCTCGCCCCACAACAAGGTGTTTCTGGAAGGCGTCCGCGCCACCTTGACCACCGACCCGGCCTGGCGCGAGGGCGGCTTTACCGCCCGTCCCGTGCGCGGCCTGCGCGCCATGGGCCGCCTTTATGCCGGCTGGGCCATGTCCCAGGCCTTTTACCGGGAGGGTAAGCATCTGGAATTGGGCTACGCATCGCTGGAGGATTATCTGGTACGGGCCTGGGAAGCGAATTTCCTGCGCCGGGACGGCGACGACCTGCTGTCCATGCTGTCTACGTGGTACCGCTCCGATATTGCCGACAACGAGATATTTAATGGCGATCTGAACACCGCCCTGGCCGCCATCAAGGCCCGCGCCATGATCATGCCCTCGCGCACCGATCTCTACTTCACGCCGGAGGACGCGGAGGCCGAATGCGCCCAAATGCCCAACGCCGAGTTCCGGCCCATCCAGTCCATTTGGGGCCACCGCGCCGGCAACCCCACCGACAACGGCGCCGACGAAGGCTTTCTGCGCCAGGCCGTTGCCGAATTGTTGGAGAGCTAGCATGGAAGATACCGTCGGCGCCCTGGTGCCGGGCAGCTCCGTCCATATCGAGGGCGCGGCGGATGGCCCGCTGTCGGGCCTGACCTTCGTGGCCAAGGACCTGTTCGATGTGGCGGGACACCCCACTGGCGGCGGCAATCCCGGCTGGCCCGGCAACAACGAGCCGGCGGAGGCGCATGCCTGGGCCGTGCAAACCTTGCTGGACGGCGGCGCGGCCCTGGTCGGCAAGACCATCACGGATGAGGTTTCCCTGGGAATTCTGGGCGAAAGCGTCTTTCACGGCACGCCTTTGAACAGCGCCGCGCCGGACCGGGTGCCGGGCGGCTCCTCCGCCGGCTCCGTGGCGGCGGTGGCGGCGGGGCTGTGCGACATTGCGCTCGGCACGGACACGGGGGGCTCGGTGCGGGTGCCGGCAAGTTTTTGCGGCGTGCACGGCATACGCCCCACCCACGGCCGTCTCGATTTGACCGGCATGATGCCCCAGGCGCCCAGTTCCGATACCACCGGCTGGTTCGCCCGCGACGCCGCCACTTTCGCCAAAGCCTCCGCCGTGCTGCTGGGAGAGGATATCCCCACGGCCCTGCCCGAGCGGCTGATCGTCGCGGTGGATGCCTTTGGCTTCGCCGGGGTGGAAGTGCGCGCCGCCTTGCTGCCGATGCTCGGACGTCTCGGCGAGCTGACGGGGAGCATGGACGAGGAGATCATGGCGCCGCCCGGCCTCTCCACCTGGGCCAGGGCGCAACGCACCCTGCAGCCTTATGAGGGCTGGCTGACCTTCAAGGACTGGCTGGACCGGGACAATCCCGCCATGGCCTACGGCGTCGCCCGCGGCCTGGCCGCCGCCGCCGCCATCCCCGAGGCGGAGCGGGATTGGGCCCGGTTGATGCGCCAGGAGGCCCGCGCCAGGATGGACTATCTGCTGGTGCCGAATACTGTTCTGTGTCTGCCGACGACGCCTTTCCCGGCGCCCCTAAAAGGCCTGCCCATCAGCCAGACCGACCCGCTGCGGATGCAGATTTCCTGTCTATGCAGCCATGGCGGCCTGACCGGCGTGCCCCAAATTTCCCTGCCCGGCGCCACCATTGGCGGCTTGCCCATCGGTCTGTCCATTGTCGGGCGCTGGGGCATGGACGGCCAATTGGTGGCCTTGGCAAAAGCCATGGAGGACGCCGCGTGAGCAATCTTAGGGTAAACGATCCGGACGTGGTGGCCGAAGTCACGGCGTTGTTCGAGGCTTATGAGCAGGCCCTGATCGATGGCGACGTGGCTGTGCTGGACAGTACCTTTTGGAACAGCCCCCACGCCATCCGCTACGCCATGCATGAAAACGGCTACGGCTTTGACGAGATCCACCAACACCGCGTCGCCCGCGCGCCGGGGCCCGGCATCAAGGAAGTACGCCGGCGTTTGGAAATCCTCACCCTGGGCGATGCCTTCGCCACGGTAAACCTGGAATTCAAGCTTCGCGGCCAGGACGAAGTGGGCCGGCAATCGCAGACCTGGGTCAAGTTCCCCGATCTGGGCTGGAAGGTGGTCGCGGCCCATGTCTCCGTACAAGACAAGGCGCCCCGATGGTAACCGAAAAACGGCCCGAAAAACCCTGGCGCATTGGCGTCGATGTGGGCGGCACCTTCACCGACATGGTGTTGCGGGACCGGGCCGGCGGACTGTGGGTCTTCAAGGTGCCGTCCGTTCCCGCCGATCCCAGCCAAGGCGTCATGGCCGTGCTGCAACGGGCGGCGGACGAACTGGCCATGGCCCTGCCGGATCTGTTGCGGGACTGCGCCCTGTTCTTTCATGGATCCACCGTCGCCACCAATACCATTCTGGAGAAAAGCGGCGCCAGGGTCGGCTTGCTGACCACCACCGGCTTCCGCGACAGCCTGGAAATCCGCCGCGGCATCCGCGAGAACATGTGGGATCACCGCGCGCCTTTCCCCGACGTTCTGGTGCCCCGCTATCTGCGCCAGCCGGTCGGTGGCCGTCTGGACAAGGACGGCGTGGAGTTGGAAGCGCTGGTGGCCGATGACATCGATGCCGCGATGGCGGTCTTCGAGGAGGAAGGCGTCGAAGCCATCGCCATTGCGTTGTTGAACAGCTACGGCAACTCGGCCCACGAGGACGCGGTGGCCGAGCATCTGGGATTATTTCCCTGGCTCTCCCTGTCCAGCCGTATCGCCCCGATCATGGGGGAGTACGAGCGCACCTCCACCGCCGTGGTCAATGCCTATATCGCGCCCAAGGTGGTGGGCTATCTACGGGATCTGGACGGCCATCTGCGCCAACAGGGCCTGGTTCGGCCGATCCTGCTGCTGCAAAGTAACGGCGGCGCCATATCCGTTGACCAGGTCGCCGAACGCCCGGTCAATCTGGTGCTGTCGGGCCCGGCGGCGGGCGTCGGCGCCTTGGGGCTGTACGCGGCGGCGGCGGGCACCGACGATCTGATCGCCATGGAAATCGGCGGCACCTCATGCGATGTCATGCTGATGGGTGGCGGCCAGGTGGCGGTGACGGACGAGTTGATCATCGATGGCTATCATTTGGCCACGCCGTCGGTGGATATTCACACCGTCGGCGCGGGCGGCGGCACCATTGCCCAGGTGGACCAGGCCGGCTTGCTGCATGTGGGTCCACGCGGCGCGGGCGCCCGGCCCGGACCGGCCTGTTATGGCCTGGGCGGGGAACAGCCCACCGTCACCGATGCCTATATGGTGCTGGGCCGGCTGCGCCCCGGCCCTTACGCGGGCGGCAGTGTCACCCTGGATGCGGACTTGGCGCGGCAAGCCATCGCCGACAAGATTGCCGCGCCTCTGGGCCTTGACGTGGCGGCGGCGGCGGCGGGGATCATCCGCCTGCTGGAGCAAAACCTGCTGCATGCGGTGGAACACATTTCCATCCAACGCGGCCACGACCCCCGGCGTTTCACCCTGGTGGCGGCGGGCGGCGCGGGGCCGATGCACGGCGCTGCCGTGGCCCGCGCCTTGGGTTGCCGGCAAGCCTATGTCCCGCGCCACGCCGGCGCCTTTTGCGCCCTGGGCATGCTGTACACTGATATTCGGCAGGATTACCTGGCCGTGTATTTCGATAATCTGGATACGGTCGGGAATGGCGCCCTGGAACAGGGTTTCGAACCCTTGGCCGCGCGCGCGGCGGGCGACTTGGCGGCGGGCGGTTTCGAGGGTGACCGCGCCGTGATCATCCGGGAACTGGATTTGCGCTATCGCGGCCAATTGTGGTCGATCCGCGTCGAACTGCCGCCCGGCGCCTTCGACCCCCTGGCCGTGCGCAAGGCCTTCGATGCCGATCATCAACGCCAATACGGCCATACCCAACCTGGCGGCACGATCGAGATTACCGCCCTTCGCGTTACCGCGCGCGGCTTGATCGAAGCCACGGAACCGGCGGCGGCGGCGGCCTCCGGTGGGCGGCCGGAACCCACCGCGATCCGCCGGATTTACATGGACGCCCGGCACGGCTGGCAAGAGACCCCAGTCTATCAAGGCGCGGACTTGACGCCGGGTTTCGCCCAAGACGGCCCGCTGCTGGTGGAGGAATTGACGACCACGGTGCTGGTCGGGCCAGGGGACCGGCTGCGGGTGGATGCGGCCGATAATTTCATGATTGAGGTGAACAGCCGGAATGGATAACCACGGAAATCTGGACCCCATCGTCCTGGCATTGGTGCAAAATCGCCTGGACCATATCTCGCGGCAAATGGGCTGGGTCATGACGCGGACCGCGCGCAGCCCGATCTTTTCCCAAAGCCATGATTTTTCCTGCTTCATCGCCGATCCCGACGGCACCCTGGTCAGCCAGGCCGACGGCATTCCCATTCATACGGGGGGCGGCGGCTTCGCCGTGCGGGCCCTGTTGCGGGATTACCCCATCGACGACGGCCAGATCGACGACGGCGACGTTTTCATCCTCAACGATCCCTATACCGCCGGCGGCAACCATCTGCCCGATTGGGTTATTGCCCGGCCGGTGTTCGTCGGCGAGCGTTTGGCCGCCTTCGCCTGCAACCGGGCCCATCAGGCCGATATCGGCGGCGGCGCGGCGGGCACCTATAATTCCGAAGCCCGGGAAATTTTTCATGAAGGCATCCGCCTGCCGGTGATGAAGCTGATCGCGGGCGGCGAAACCCGCCAGGATATCTGGCGTCTGTTGATGATCAATACCCGCACGGCGGAGGCCCTGGACGGCGACCTGCGCGCCATGATCGGCTCCACCAAGATCGGCGCCGAACGTATCGCGGCCCTGGTCGAGGAATTGGGCATGGCCCGATACCGGGACTATTTCGAGGGCATCCTGGAACATGCCGACCGCAGCTTCCGGCGCTGCGTCGCCACCATTCCCGACGGCGACTACCGGGCGGAGGAGGCCATCGACAACGATTGTTTCGAACCCCTGGATGATGCCATCCGGGTCCGCCTGGGCGTCAAGGGAGACGCCTTGGAAGTTGATTTCACCGGCACCGCGCCCCAGGTGCAAGGCTTTAAGAATTCCTCGGTAGCCAACACCTGGTCCGCCGTGTACATGGCCCTGGCGTCCTATTTCGACCCGGACCTGCCGCGCAACGAGGGTACCTTCCGCACGGTAACCATCACCGCGCCCGAGGGCACCGTCATCAACGCCAGGCCGCCCGCCGCCATGACCATGAACACCGT
Organism: Alphaproteobacteria bacterium; assembly: GCA_046582595.1. Lineage (GTDB taxonomy): Bacteria > Pseudomonadota > Alphaproteobacteria. Next base: position 8,825 of record JAYGEB010000096.1, read on the forward strand.
CTTCGTGGCCCACGAAATCGTCCACGCGATCTGGAAGACCCTGAACCAGGCCCTGCCCGAACGCAGTTGCGCCGGCTGGTCGAAGTCCATCCACGGCACCACCTCCGGACGCACGGGAGAAGAAAGCCCCTTCGTGATGTACCATTGGAACGCCGCGCCGGGCGGCGGCGGCGTGGAGGGACGGGACGGCTTCAACCAGATCGGCCACCTGATCGCCCTGGGCGGCTTGGTTCTGCCCAATGTGGAGACTTACGAGCGGCTTTACCCGGTCCACTTCCGGCGCCAGGAATTCCGCACCGACGCCGCCGGGCCGGGCGCCTATCGGGGCGGCACGGGCTGTGACTTCGAGGTCGATATCAACGTGGCCGCCGAATACGCCTTTCGTGGCGAAGGCCTGTACAACACCTCATGCTTCGGCGTCGGCGGCGGCCAGGCGGGCGAACCCGGCGATATGAAGTTGATATTCAAGTCAGGCGGCACCGAGCAGCCGCCGAAATATGCCGTGCGCCACCTCGGCCCCCTGACCCTGCGCGCCGCTTCGCCGGGCGGCGGTGGCTGGGGCGAGCCCTGGCAAAGGGACCCCCAGCGGGTACTGCGCGATGTCCGCGACGGCGTGGTCAGCCGGGCGGCGGCGGAAACCACCTATGGCGTTATCCTCGATGATGATGGTAAATCCGTGGACGAAACCGCCACGGCGGCCCTGCGCGCGCGTTAGGGCGTTTATTTTATGGGAGTTGTTATCTGATGAGTGACGAAATGAATGGCGCCGAAAGCCTTGTGCGCACCCTGATCGCTGGTGACGTCAACATCTGCTTCGCCAACCCCGGCACCTCCGAGATGCATTTCGTCGCCGCCCTGGACAAGGTGCCCGGCATGCGCTGCGTGCTGGGGCTGTTCGAGGGCGTGGTCACCGGCGCGGCGGACGGCTATTACCGCATGCTGGGCAAGCCGGCCTCCACCCTGCTGCATCTGGCCCCTGGTCTGGCCAACGGCCTGGCCAATTTGCACAACGCCAAGAAGGCGGAATCCGGCATCGTCAATATCGTCGGCGAGCATGCCACCTATCACATCAAATATGACGCGCCCCTGACCGCCGATATCGAGGGCACGGCCGGGCCCATGTCCCATTGGGTCAAGACCTCGCCCTCCTCCACCACCATCGCCGCCGACGGCGCCCTGGCGATTGAGGCCGCGAGGCAACGGCCGGGCCAGATCGCCACGCTGATCCTGCCCGCCGATACGGCCTGGGGCCCGGCCGACGCGGTCGGCATCACCAAGGCACCGGAGGCGCCGGCCAAGGTATCCGAAGCGGCGGTCAAGGCCACCGCCGCGCTGTTGCGCGACAGCGAGACGGCGACATTGTTGATGGGCGGGACATCCCTGCGCCAGCGCGGCCTGGAACTGGCGGGCCGGATCGCCGCCAAGACCGGCTGCGGCATCCTGACCGAGGGCGCCAATACCCGCCTGGAACGGGGCGCCGGCCGGGTTCAGGTCAACCGTATTCCCTATGTCGTGGAACTGGCCCAGGCGGTGATGAAAAAGGCCGGCAACCTGGTTCTGGTGGGGGCCCGGGAGCCGGTGGCTTTTTTCGCCTATCCCGGTAAATCCAGCCTGTTGATGGACCCCGGCGCCAAATCCACAAAACTGGCCGGCACCGATGAAGATATGGAAGCCGCGCTGGAAGCCCTGGCGGTTGAGCTCGACTGCCTGGACCTGGACCCCGCCGGCGTCGCCCCCCCGCGCCGCGCCCCCCTGCCCAGTGGCGAGACCACGCTCGCCACCATCGCGCAATCGCTGAGCGCCATGCTGCCCGAGGGCGCCATCGTGGTCGATGAAAGCGTGACCACGGGCCGTGAATTCTTCCCCGCCACCGCCGGCGCCCCGCCGCATGATTGGATGAATAACCGGGGCGGCGCCATCGGTTACGGCATGCCGGTCACCGTCGGCGCCGCCATCGCCTGCCCGGACCGCAAGGTCATCGCGCTCGAGGGCGACGGCAGCGCCATGTACACTATACAATCCCTCTGGACCATGGCGCGCGAAAGCCTGGACATCACCATCCTGGTCTTCGCCAACGGCACCTACCACATCCTGCGCGGCGAGTTGACCAACGTCGGCGTGCAAAACCCCGGCCCCCGCGCCGTCGATATGCTGTCCATCGACCGGCCCAGCCTGGATTGGGTGGCCATGGCGAAGGGCATGGGCGTTGAAGGGTCGCGGGCCAACAACGCCGAGGAGCTCAACAAAGCCCTGGACGCCGGCCTGCACTCGGAAGGGCCATATCTGATCGAAGTGGCGATCTAAGCATCCAAGGCCCGTTCGATGGCCGGCAATGCGGTGCCCATGTTGGCCTCTTCAAAATCCGCCTTGAGGGCGGTCAGGCGGGCGCGGACCTCTCCGTCGTTGGGGTCGCGCGCCCAGGCCGCCAGGGCCCGGCCGCGGGCGATGAAAAGGTCGGACCAGGGCAGGGGTTCGGGCCGGGTGAAATCCTCCAACAGGCCGGCATAGCGATCGGCGGCGTCAAAATTGCGTGCGTTCAGGCTGGCCTCGATGGCATGGCGATAGAACCAAAGATGACAATGACCGACCACGCGCTCGCCCAGCATGGCTTCGCCCCGATCAAGCGCGGCCTGACGTTCAACCGCATCGTCGGCGATCAACGCCAAAAAGCCCAATAACCAGGGCCCGAGGAGCGCGCGGCTGTTTTCCAGCGCTGTTTCCGCCCCCTTGCGAACGGACTGGATGGCGATGTCCCGGTCACCTAGATAGTTTCGACACAGGCCAATTAGGCCCAAGGCCAGTGGTTTCCATACCTTGGCGCCGATGCGGTCGGCGATCCTGCCGGCGATTTCCGCTTGTTCCAGCCCCGCCGTTGGATCGTCAAGTTCACAAAGCAACGAGCTATAGTTGAGCCGGACGATCAACTCGGCGCGGAAATGTCCGACCCCCCTAATCAGTTCCAGCCCTTCAACCAAGGCTTCGCGCGCTTCCAGAATTCTGGCTTTAAAAACCAGCGCATGGGCGATACCGGGAACGCCGCCCGCTTGCACCCCAATCAACTGGTGGGTCTTCGCAATATCATCCGCCAATTTCATATTTTTGTAGGCCGAGGCCATGCGGCCGTCCATATATTGACTGTCGGCGAGGCCGATATAGGCTTGTGCCTCGATTTCGACCGAACCGGCCACGCGGGCATACGTCATGGTCAGTTGTTGTTCGCTGTCGCATTCCGCGGCATCGCCTTTCAGAAAGGCAATATTGCCGCGCAGATGATGAATTTGCGCCAGTTCCAGCGGCCTTGCGTCCGCGTCCGCCAGTTGTTGGGCCTGGTCAATGGCCGCCAGGGTATCTTCGGACTGGCCAAGGACGCGCAGGCCTGCCGCGATGCCGATCAGGGCACGGCAGCGGGCGCGGTCGTCGGGGGCATTGGCGAGCGCCAAACGGAAAGCTTCGATTGAGCGATCGGTGCCGCCGGCATCACGCAGGATATCGCCGCTTAGCCGCTGCAGATCGAACCGAATGTCGGGCAGGGTGGCGATTTCCGCCCCGCGCTCGGCGGCGGTAAGGGCGTCGTCATGGCGAAAACCCTCCGCGAAGGCACGGGCGGCGGCATAATAGGCCCGCGCGGCGCCGTCATCGCCAGCCTTGTCCAGGTGGGTGGCGTGCAATAGTGGATCCCGGTCGCGGAACCAATCCGCCGCCCGCAAATGAAGTTCGCGCCGGCGGGAGGTCAACAGGGTCTGATAGGCGCCCTCGCAGATCAAGGCATGGCCGAATAGGTAGTCGTTATCAATGGGACGAACCAGGGCGAGCGCCAACAGGTTGTCGGGTTGATAGGCATCAAAGCCGGCCACCGCCAGCATTGCCGGTAAACTGAATCGCTGGCCAAGCACGCTTGCCGCCTGCAACGCCCGGCGGTCGTCTTCCGGGATCGCATCCAACCTGGCCTGGATGATACCCTGCACCGTTCCCGGTATATTGCCCGCCACCAGTTCGTCCGCGTTGCGCAGCAACTGTTCCAGGAAAAGCGGATTGCCCCCCGCATGCGCGATGCAGGCCGCGGTGGTTTCATCATCCAAGTCGGCGAACTCTTGCGCCAGGTCGGCGGCTTCGGTGGCGATAAGGGGCGCCAGATCGAAGCTGGTAACCGGCGCCGAACCGGTCTTTTCGCGCCAGTCCGCATCGAACGGATCGCCGGTAATGCGGGTTGTCAGCACCAGCAGCGCCTGGCAGGTGGCAATCAACCGGGTCAGCGCCGCGGCCTGGGCCAGCACAGCGGGGCCGGCCCAATGCATATCCTCTATCCTGAGCAGCAACGGCCGCTTGGCGCTTCGCCCGATGACCAAATCGCCCAACGTGGTCTGGCGGCCCCGGTCACGGGTTTCGTTGTCCATGGCTTCGAACAAGGCGCGCAAATCATCGGGTTGGGGAAGATCAAGCAGATCATATAGATGGATGCGCCGCTCCGCCGACAGCAAATTGGTGGCGATGGCCTCTTCAAGCGCCTGGGCGCGCGTTTTCTTGTCGCTGCCCGGCGGCAGCCGCAACAGGCCGCGGACCAATGCACCGATCGCGTCCTGGCCCTTGCCGGCGCCGAAATCGAGGACCAGCCCGCTACAACTTTCGAAGCCTTGAATTTGGCTTTGTTCGTCAAACTCCTGCAGCAGCCGGGTTTTGCCGATACCGGCTTCGCCACGGATCAGGATGGTTTCGCCCTGGCCTCCGCCACGGCAGCGTTCGACAGCCTTGGCGAAGTCCGCCCGTTCCCGCTCGCGCCCAACGAAGGCGGTCGCCGCCACGACGCCGGCTTCGACGGTCATGCCCTCTATGCGCCAAACTTCCACGGGTTCCGGCAAACCTTCGATCGCGCGCGGACCCAGCAAAACTCCCTCGATACGGTCCGCCAAACCACGCGCGATGGCCGCGGACGAAAATGTCTCGCCGGGCCCCGCCAAATCGGTCAGCCGCGACGCCAGATTGACGGACTCGCCCGTGACTGTATAGGCCTTGTGGTCGGCGCCACCCATGTGGCTGGCGACCACCTGCCCGGAGGCAATCCCGATATGGACCGACAATGGCGGCTCCATGGCCCGGGCGACGGCATGCAGTTCACTGGCCGCCCGAACGGCCCGTTCCGGATCATTGGTGTGGGCGATGGGCGCGCCGAATATGGCCATCACCGCATCGCCGATATGCTTGTCGATGGTGCCGCCGAAACGCAACACCGCCTGATCGGAAACAGCGAAAAACCGGTTCAGAAGATCATGTGTCGCCTCGCCGCCAAGGCGCTCGGACAGGCCGGTGAAGCCTGATATATCGGCAAATAATATGGTGACCTGGCGGCGTTCCGCTTCACCGCCGGGGATGGCGGGCTGGACCGGCGCCGGATCCCCGCCAAGCGCCTCGATCGCCGTCAGAACACGCTTCCTTGGCCCCAGCGGCAGGCCCAGTTCGCGCAAATCCGTGTCGGAAATTGCCGGCAGATCGCGGGCACCGATCTCGTTCTCGAGGAAGACATCGACATACTTCTCTAAATCAAGACCGATGAGCCACTGTTTGATATCGTCAGCCATACCGTTCCTCACACCCCGCCGGGCGACCGGGCCATGCCTAACCAGAAATGTATCAGAAAAACAGACCCCGCCACCAGTCCGGGTGTTCAGGGTTCAGACAACATTGAGAATGCGCCAACCTTGATCCACATCAAGAGCGACTGGTATTGCTCACCAGGCATCGATCCACGGCCGTTTCTTGCCCTCCCGCGCCGGCACGGCGGGTGCCGCGCGCAGGCCGGCCATGATCCAGCCGCGGGTTTCGGCGGGATCGATGACGTTATCCAATTCGAACAGCGAGGCGGCGTTGATGGCGGTGCCCTGG
>JAYGEB010000294.1:0-1861 GCA_046582595.1 Alphaproteobacteria bacterium
GGGGCTGCCGCCGGAACCTCGCCTAGGCCGAATTCATCATAATAAGGCTTGAGCGCTTGGCGCATTTGCTCGCCTCGATCAGAGTCCAGATTTGGTTCCTGGTGGGTGAAGAAATTGACGTTAAAGGCGCCGTTGGTGGCGGCGCGCACGGTGGCGCATTGGTCGGTGAATTGCGCGGGTGAAAGAAAGGCACAACCGAGTGAGCCCAAGCCGCCGGCATTGGTGACGGCGGTGGCCAGGTCCGGCGTCGTCGAGCCGGCCATGGGCGCCTGGATAATGGGAACCTCGATCCCCAGTAATTCAGTCAACTTGTTGGAAGGCCAGGACATGATTAGGGTTCTCCTTTGCCAGCGATAATGGGAAGTTTGTCACTTCCCATCCGTGTTGGCAACGCCGGGCCGGGGGCTTAGGGGGCTTCGTGACGCTGCAACTGCATGTGGTCTTTCTTGTCCTTCTGGCGGCGGTGATGCACGCCACCTGGAATGCCGTGGTTAAATCATCGGGCGACCGGTTTTTGTCGTTCACCGCCATCCGCGGCACCGGCACCATCGCCGCCTGCCTGGCGGTGGCCTTCGTTCCGTTTCCGGCGGTCGAGTCCTGGCCGTACCTGTTGGCCGGATGGGTCATTCACAACTGCTATTACGTTGTCTTGTTGCAGGCCTACCGGTTCGGCGATTTGAGCCACGTCTATCCTTTGGCTCGCGGCATCGCGCCGGTCATGGTAGCGGTTCTGGCCTCCGTGTTCGCGGACGAAACGCTGAACGCCGTATCCACGGTTGGGATCGCGCTGGTATCGGCGGGAATCATCAGCCTGTTGTTATCTGGCCAGGGGGGGCGGGACGGCGGCTTGAAACCTGTAGTCTTTGCGGCGGCCACCGGGTTTCTAATCGCCGGATACACGGTCATCGACGGGGCCGGCATACGGCTCGGCGAAACGGTGATCGGTTATATCGTATGGTTGAATGTCGGCGAGGGAATCCCGTTCATGATTACCGCCCTGGTGATGAAACCCGGTCAGGTGGGGCCGTTCCTGAAACGGCATTGGTCCCGGACCACCGGCACCGGGATGTTGGTGGTGCTGGCGTACGGGTTGGTGCTGTACGCGCTCAGCCAGGGCGCCATGGCCCATGTTTCGGCCCTGCGCGAGACATCGGTGCTGTTCGCGGTTCTGATCGGGGTGGTGTTTCTGGGCGAACCTTTTGGCTGGCGGCGGATTGCCGCGGCGGCGGTAATCGTCACTGGCACCGTGCTGTTGCAGGTGTCTTAGGCGGGAAACCGGTTGCCAGGAGTGGTTCTAAATCTTGATGTTCAGGTAAAACCCGCGCGGCACGTTGTCGCTGAGCGGCTGACCGGCGCCCAAAATCTGGTTGAGCCGGGTCAGCCCGTCGCGTTCCTCGGGCGAGGTTATCTGCTGGATCGCATTGGCCCGCGCCCGGACCTCCCTCGCCGAATCCGATTGTTAGACGCTGGGCCGTCACGCTTGTGTTGATGTTCCCAACCCCGTCCATCATGGCCATACCGTAGGCGGTAAAAATTAACGGAACCTCAAAATCCGCCGACCTGGCCGCTTGGATGGGATCATGTGAAGTGAGGTGTCCGTCGAGGAAATTTTATCAAGGATCGAATTCGCGCTCTTCGGGTCAATAATTTGGTCCTCGGTTCCCTGGAATATGGCGACCGGGCAGGTAACGTCGGCCAGACGTTGTTTCATGTCATCGACCAGCTGGCGAAGTTCGAACAGCCCACGCACGGGAATGTGCCGGTAATTGATCTCCGGATGCTCTGACTCGTTCAAACGAAACGGCATAAGGCCCTCGAGCGAAGACAACCATTGGGCAGCTTGTTGATACCGTGGAGGATC
>JAYGEB010000326.1:0-4756 GCA_046582595.1 Alphaproteobacteria bacterium
GGCCCGCGATGGTCAACACCCCGAGGCGATTGGCAGGATCGATGCCTGGGTCGCCGAACGGCTGGCCCAATTCCGCAATCCCAGTGGCGAACGGGAGCAAAGGCTTTCAGATGTCCGATGGCTGCGTTATTCCGAGCGGAAGACCAAGGACGGCGGGACGGTCAGCGTTCGCGCCGATATCACGCATCTGAAAGAAATCGAAGGGGCGTTGGGGGAGAGCGAAACACAGTTTAGGGATTTCGCCACCTCGGCCTCCGATTGGTTTTGGGAGATGGACGAGAATTTGCGTTTCTCATATTTTTCCGAACGCTTTGGCGAGATTAACAGCGTGACCAAACGCCAATTGCTGGGCAAGACGCGCGAGGAAGTTGTTATTCCCAATGTAGACGAGGCGGTTTGGCAACAGCAATTGGCTGATTTGGCGGCGCACCGTCCGTTCCGCGCATTTGTGCATCCGCGCGTCAATGCCAATGGTGAGGTATCGTGGTTCTCCATCAATGGAACGCCGGTCTTCGACGACGATGGCGTCTTCAAGGGATACCGCGGCACGGGATCGGATATTACCCAGCAGAAACGCACGGAATCTCTGCTGCGCGAAAGCGAACAGCGCCTCCAAGCGATCATGGACCATGTCCCGGCCGCGCTTTTTCTCAAGGATCTCGAGGCCCGCTATTTGCTCATCAACCGGCAGTTTCAGGACTGGTTCGATGTCGATCCGGCGAAGGCGATCGGCAAGAAGGCCCATGATTTGTATCCCAAGGAAAGGGCAGATCAATATGTCCTGGGCGACCGGGAAATGCTTGAAAATTGGCGGGTCAACACGGATGAAGTCTCGATTCCAGGGCCCGACGGCGCCATCCGGCGTTTCATTCTGACCAAATTTCCAATCTTCGATGGCGGCAAACCGGTGGCGTTTGGCGGCGTGATGATCGAAAGCACGGAACACGCGGAAACCATCGAGGCCCCGCGCCAGAGTGAAAGCCGGGCCGAATTGGCCAGTCGCGCCAAGTCTGAATTTCTGGCCAACATGAGCCACGAGTTGCGGACGCCATTGAACGCCATAATCGGATTTTCGGAGATTATCAGAAGCGATATTCTAGGTGTCGGCGACCGGGAGCGGGACCGGGAATATGCCAACGATATTTACCAGTCAGGCCGGCTGTTGTTAAATCTGATCAATGATATTCTCGACATTTCAAAGATCGAGATCGGTTCGGACCAGCCCGACAATGTCAATATCGAGGTCGCGGTGCTTGTCGATTCCGTACAAATCCTGATGCGGGAACGGGCCCGCGACGCGCGGATCGATTTTCGAATTGACCTGCAAGACGACATGCCCCGGCTGTGGGCCGATGAGCGCAAGCTGAAACAGATACTGATTAATCTGGTGACCAATAGTTTGAAGTTCACCGAAGCCGGCGGCACGGTCGAGCTCAAGGTCCGCTGCCATCCGGACCAGGGTTATCTGTTTGAGGTCATCGACAGCGGGATCGGCATCGCGGCGGTAAATATCACCAAGGCCATGCAGCCCTTCGGGCAAATCGATAGCGCCCTGAACCGCCAGCATACCGGCACCGGACTCGGCCTGCCGTTGGCCAAGGAGTTGATCGAGATGCACGGCGGGACCTTGGAAATAGACAGCGAACCCGGCGTCGGCACGAAAGTCACGGTGGGCTTCCCGTCCCGGCGCACCGTCCGCATGCCGGATGATCCACGATGGGCGAAAAAGCCCGACGTTACATCCTAAGGCGTTTTCAACCAACGTTGGTGCGCCGGGCGGGGGGTGGGCGGCTTGGAACAATCTTGAAATGTTCTAAGCCGGCAAAATTGGAGGTTGCGACGAATGCGCTTTGGGTTTTACCTGCCGACGCGGGGGCCGCTGGGCAACGCCGACGACATCGGCGAGATCGTCCGGGCGGGGGAGCGCCTGGGCTTTGCCACCATCGTCATCGGCGACCATATCGTCTTTCCGGTGCGGGTCGCCTCGCCCTATCCCTACACCGTCGATGGCGGCTTCCCGGGGCAGGGCGACGCCATGGAACAGCTGACCCTGATGTCCTTCATCGCCGGCATCACCACCACTTCGCGCTTGGTGACCTCGGTGATGATCCTGCCCCACCGCAATCCCCTGGCCACGGCGAAGATCCTAGCCACCATCGACGTGCTCTCCAAGGGCCGGGTCACCGTCGGGGTCGGGGTGGGCTGGATGCGCGAGGAATTCGAGGCCCTGGGCGCGCCGGACTTCGACCAGCGCGGCGCCGCCAGCAACGAATATATCGAAATCTTCAAGAAATGCTGGACCCAGGACCCGGTCTCCCACGACGGCGAATTCTATTCCTTCAAAGAATTGCGCTGCGTCCCCCATCCGGTGCAAAAACCCCATCCCCCGATCTGGATCGGCGGCCATAGCCGCGCGGCGCTGCGCCGGGTGGCGAAGTACGGCGACGGCTGGCACCCGGTCGGCGCCACCTCCGCCTCGCCCCTGCCGCCAGGGGAATTTCAGCTCCTGCTCGATCAATTGAAACACATGATGGCGGCCGAGGGCCGTGATTTCGATGCCCTGACGATTTCATTCAAGGCGCCCTCCTATGATCCCGGCCGCCTGCCCGAGGGCCACGACCGCCTGCTGTTCAGCGGCGAGGCGGACCGCATCGCCCAGGACATCCGCGCCTACCAGGCCCTGGGCGTCCACGAGATCATCTTCGATTTCCGCACCCCGCCGGCGGCCAAAACGGTGGAAAACATGGAGCATTTCATGGCCGAAGTCGCCCCCCTGACCGGCTAGACCATTCGTTATGGTCAAGCCATGATTTCCGATCACGTTCCGCGGTCTTTGAGCAGGGCGTTGGCCAGGATAATGATATTCCGCATAATTGCGGTTTTGGCGGCTTTTTTTGAGTAACTTTCGCGGCGGTGCTTGATCTGATCCGTGTTGTTGGACACCCGGAACAAATTTTCAGGCACGGATGCGCCGGTTCGCCTTCCGGTCCCCTAACCGATATAGTTTGAAATCAGCTAAATCTTTTACTCTGGTGGAACCTGTCATGACGATACTCGAGCAACGCCGGCAACTCAGTAAAGATATCGAACAATATAACGTGGCGCCTCTGTGGGAGGTTATGGACACCCTGGTAACGCCGGAGCCGTCGGGAGGCTGCCTACCAATCGTATGGCGCTATGAGGATATTCGCCCGGCCATAATGACCGCCGGAGAGTTGATTACGGCCAAGGAGGCCGTGCGGCGGGTCTTGATCTTGAAAAACCCCGGCCTCGCGGGACGTTCCCAGGCAACCACATCGCTGTTCGCCGGTCTGCAAATGATTTTGCCGGGAGAGGTCGCGCCGCTGCATCGTCATACTCAGTCCGCGCTACGCTTCATCGTGGAAGGAAACGGCGCCTTTACGGCGGTGGAGGGAGAGCGAACGACGATGCATGAAGGAGATTTCGTGATCACGCCAAGCTGGACCTGGCACGATCACGGCAACGATAGCGATCATCCCGTGGTTTGGCTGGATGGCCTCGACGTGCCGCTTATTCAGTGTCTTGATGTGTCGTTCGCCGAAGATGCCGAGGCGGACAGCCAAATGCTGACGAGGTCCGAAGGCGACGCCTTGGCGCGGTATGGTTCCGGCTTGTTGCCGGTCGACCATCAGCCCGCGCAGGCCACTTCTCCAGTGTTCAGCTACCCCTACGAACGCACCCGAGAGGCGTTGGAAACACTGCGCAAGCAAGACGAGTGGGATCCCTGCCATGGCATCAAGCTGAAATACGTCAACCCGGTATCAGGCGACTATGCCATGGCCACCATCGGCACATTCATGCAGTTATTACCCAAGGGGTTTAAGACGGCGCCATACCGCGCCACGGACGCAACGGTATTTTCGGTGGTGGAAGGGAGTGGCCAAACCGTGGTCGGCGACGTCATATTGGACTGGCGGGCCCGAGATACCTTCGTTGTGCCGGGCTGGCGCCGACACCACCATTTGGCAAACGAAGATGCGGTATTGTTCAGTTTTTCCGACCGTCCTGTTCAGGTTAAGACAGGCCTGTGGCGGGAAGACCGGGGCAATCATTAACCGCCCGCGCCCGGAAAACGAGATATGAAAATCTGTCGATTTGATGACAATAAATTGGGCTTGGTCGAGAATGGCCGTGTATTTGACGTCACCAGTGCCCTCGATTTACTACCCGATTTGAGATGGCCCTTGCCTCTGGGCGACGTGTTGATTGGCAATTTGGAGATAGTAAGAAAGGAAATTTCCCGCCTTCGACCGGGGCCGCGGCAGTGCCGCTGGCGGATGTCCGGCTGCTTAGCCCAATTGCAAATCCAAGCAAAATCATCGGCGCGCCCATCAACTACCAGAAACATATTGACGAGGCCGATACCGACAAAGGCATCGTGACAACACGGGCGGCCAGCCATATTTCCGATTGGGGCTTGTTCCTCAAGGCCAACAGTTCCTTGGCCGGGGCCGGAGAGGGCGTCAAACTTAGGTTTTTGGAGGCGCGCAATGATCATGAGGTGGAGTTGGCGGTTATCATCGGATTGAAGGGATCGGAAATTTCCACTGCTTCGGCGCTTGATCATGTTGCCGGTTATGCCATTGGCCTGGATATCACCACGCGCGGAAAGGAGTTGCAGAGCTTCAGAAAATCACCGGACAGCTATGCCGTGGTGGGGCCATGGCTGGTTACCTCCGAGGAAATTCCAGACCCCCACAGGCTTGATCTGGAACTCAAGGTAAATGGCGATACC
>JAYGEB010000394.1:0-5701 GCA_046582595.1 Alphaproteobacteria bacterium
GTTTCAAGCATTTCGACTATGTCAATCCCGACGCCCCCAAGGGCGGCCGTTTGCGGCTGTGGTACAATGGCAATTTCGATAGCCTGAACCCCTTCATCCTGAAAGGACGCTGGGCGGCGGGCAGCAATCCGTTTGGCGTCGATGGCCGGCTGTTGACCTTTGAAACCCTGATGATGGGATCGGGGGATGAAGCGGACAGCTTCTACGGCCTGGTCGCCGGCGGCGTCGAAATCCCCGATGACCGCCAATCCATAACCTTTACCTTGCGGGCGGAAGCGCGCTGGCATGACGGCAGCGAGATGACCGCCACCGATGTGGCCTACTCGTTCACGACCTTGAAGGCCAAGGGCCACCCGGCCTTTCGCATTCTGTTCAAGGATGTGACCGGGACGGAGGTTCTGGGCCCCCGGAAAATCCGCTTCAATTTCGCCAAGGGCGCCCTGACCCGCGACCTGCCCGCCACGGTCGCCCGCATGCCGATCATTTCCAAGGCCTGGTATGGGGAGCACGATTTCACCAAGACCACCATGACGCCGCCTTTGGGCAGCGGACCCTATAGGGTTGAAAAGGTCGATCCGGGCCGATCCATCACCTACGCCCTGGTGGCGGACCATTGGGGCAAGGATTTGGCTGTTTACCGGGGGCGCAACAATTTTCAGCGCCTGACCTGGGATTATTACCGTGACCGGGATATCGCGCTGGAATCCCTGTTCGCCGGCAAAATCGATTTCCGCGAGGATTTCACCTCCCGCAACTGGGCCACCAGGTATGACAATGTGCCGGCGGTCAAGGATGGGCGCCTGATCAAGGAAACCCTGCCCGATCATAACCCGTCGGGTTTCCAGGCGTTTTTCCTGAACACCCGCAAGGCCAAGTTCGCCGATCGCCGGGTGCGGCGGGCCATCGGCCTGGTGTTCGATTTCGAATGGACCAACAAGAACCTGTTTTACAGCCTGTACCGGCGCACCTACAGCATCTTTCAAAATTCGGACATGGAGGCCAAGGGCGCGCCCCTGGGGGCCGAACTGGCGCTGCTGGAGCCCTGGCGCAAGGAACTGCCGGGAGAGGTCTTCGGTCCCGTCTACCGGGCGCCGAAAACCAATGGTTCGGGGATTATCCGCCGCGAGTTGCGCGCCGCCAAGACATTGTTGCAGGCCGCCGGCTGGGTGGTCCGGGACGGCAAATTGGTCAATGGCAAGGGCGAAGGCTTCGAGATTGAGTTCATCTCGTACAGCAAATTGTTTGAACGCATCGTCATGCCCTATGTGCGCAATCTGGAAAAGCTGGGCATATCCGGGCGCTTCCGCCTGGTGGAGCCGGCGCAATACCAACGCCGCATGCAGGAGTTCGATTTCGATATCGCCACGTTCCGCAATTCCTCGTCCCTGACGCCGGGGTTGAGCCTGCGCAATGCCTGGAATTCCAAGACCGCCGATATGATGGGGGGCAGGAACTATACCGGCCTGAAAAGCGCCGCCGTCGATGCCTTGGTCGAGAAAATCATCGCGGCGAGGAGCCGGGAAGAGTTGCGCCACGCCACCCATGCCCTGGACCGGGTTATTATGTGGACGCACAATCTGGTGCCGCAATGGTTCAAGGCATCGCACACCATCGCCTATTGGGACCTTTTTGGGCGCCCGGCCATCAAACCGAAATATGCCCGCGGCATCCTGGACACCTGGTGGTGGGACCGGGCCAAGGCGGCCAAACTGGGCCGCGAATAAATCATGATCGCCTACATCATCCGCCGCCTGCTGCTGATGATCCCCACCTTGTTCGGCATCTTGCTGCTGAACTTCATCGTCTTGCAGTTTCTGCCCGGCGGTCCGGTGGAACAAATTATCGCGCAGTTGACCGGCACGGCGGTGGAGGCCACTTCCAGGATTTCGGGCGGCGGCGGGGCCGAGGTGAGCCGGGAGCAGCAGGCGGCCAACCAGGGCGCCGAGGCCGCCATGAGCTCCAAATACCGGGGCGCGAGGGGCCTGGACCCGGAATTGATCAAGGATCTGGAGCGGCAATTCGGTTTGGACAAACCGGCGCATGAACGTTTCGCCCTGCTGGTCTGGAACTACATGCGGTTTGATTTCGGCGAAAGCTTCTTCCGCGACGAGCCGGTGATCGGTCTGGTGATCGACAAGATGCCGGTCTCCATCTCGCTCGGCATCTGGACCACCCTGCTGACCTACCTGATCTGCATCCCCCTCGGCATCGCCAAGGCGGTGCGCGACGGCAGCCGGTTCGATATCTGGACTTCGACGGTGATTATCGTCGGCTACGCCATTCCCAGTTTTCTCTTTGCCGTGCTGTTGATCGTGCTGTTCGCGGGCGGCTCGTTCTGGGACGTCTTCCCCCTGCGCGGCCTGACTTCGGAAGGTTGGGACGAGATGAGCTGGCCGGCCCGGATCGGCGATTATTTCTGGCACATGGCGCTGCCGGTCACGGCCATGGCCATCGGCGGTTTTGCAACCCTGACCATGCTGACCAAGAATTCCTTCCTGGACGAAATCAACAAACACTACGTCGTGACCGCCCGCGCCAAGGGCCTGAGCGCGCATAGGGTGCTGTATGGCCACGTCTTCCGCAATGCCATGCTGATCGTGGTGGGCGGTTTCCCCTCCGCCTTCATCGGCGTGCTGTTCACGGGCTCGCTGTTGATCGAGGTGATATTTTCCCTCGACGGTCTGGGGCTGCTGGGTTTCGAGGCGGCCCTGAACCGTGATTACCCGGTCGTCCTCGGCACCCTGTATGTCTTTACCCTGATGGGCCTGGCCCTGAACCTGATCGGCGACCTGATGTATATGTTCATCGACCCGCGCATCGATTTTGAAAGCCGCGAGGTCTAGGCATGGCGCGGGAAGAGACATTGTTCGGCCGGCCCCTCACGCCCCTGACCCGGCGCCGTCTGCGTAATTTCCGGGCCAACCGGCGGGGCTATTGGTCCTTGTGGATATTCCTCGCCCTGTTCTTCCTGGCCCTGTTCGCCGAATTCATCGCCAATGAAAAACCCCTGCTGATCGGCTTCAAGGGCGAGCTCTACGCGCCGGTGTTCATCACCTACCCCGAAACCGCGTTCGGTGGCGAGTTCGAGTCCGAGGCGGACTACCGCGACCCCTTTGTCGCTGAATTGATCGCGGAAGCCGGTGGCTGGACCGTCTGGCCGCTGATCCGCTACAACTACCGCACCATCAACTATGATCTTCCCGTGCCGGCGCCGGCCCCGCCATCGGGGGAAAATTGGCTGGGCACGGACGACCAGGGCCGGGACGTGGTGGCGCGGCTGATCTATGGCTTCCGCATATCGGTGTTGTTCGGCCTGGTGCTGACCATATTCTCATCCATCATCGGGGTCATGGCGGGCGCCGTGCAGGGTTATTTCGGCGGCTGGACCGACCTTTTGTTCCAGCGCTTCATCGAGGTCTGGTCCGGTCTGCCAACCTTGTATTTGTTGATCATCCTGGCCTCTTTCGTGGAGCCCAGTTTCTGGTGGCTGCTGGGCATCATGTTGATATTTTCTTGGATGAGCCTGGTGGGCGTGGTGCGGGCTGAATTCCTGCGCGCCCGGAATTTTGATTATGTGCGCGCGGCCCGCGCCTTGGGTCTTTCGGATGCCATGATCATGTACCGCCATGTGCTGCCCAACGCCATGGTCGCCTCCCTGACCTTTCTGCCGTTTATCCTGGCGGGTTCCATTACCACCCTGACCGCCCTGGATTTCCTTGGTTTCGGCCTGCCGCCCGGTTCGCCGTCGTTGGGCGAGATGCTGCAACAGGGCAAGGCCAACCTGCAGGCGCCCTGGCTGGGCATCGCCGCCTTTGTCATGCTCTCGATCATGCTGACCTTGCTAATCTTTATCTTCGAGGCCGTGCGCGACGCTTTCGACCCCCGCAAGGGCGTTGCCGCCGGCCCCATCGCGGCGGAGAAAACCGCATGAGCGAGCCGATCCTGCAGGTCAGCAACCTCTCCGTCGATTTCCAGGTCGAAGGCGGCCAGGCTCATGCCGTCAAACAGATATCGTTTGATTTGAGCCCCGGTGAAACCCTGGCCATCGTCGGCGAAAGCGGCTCGGGCAAATCGGTCACGGCATTATCCATATTGCAATTGCTGCCCTATCCCTCCGCCAGCCATCCCTCCGGTTCGATCCGGTATCGCGGCCAGGAGCTCATGGGCGCGGACGAGCGGACCTTGCGCCAGGCCCGGGGCAATAACATCTCGATGATATTTCAGGAGCCCATGACCGCCCTGAACCCCCTGCATGTGGTGGAGCGCCAGGTCGGCGAGGTACTGTCCCTGCACAAGAACATGAACCCAAGCCAGACCCGGGCGCGGATTTTGGAGCTGTTGCTCCTGGTTGGTATTCCGGATCCGGAAAGGCGGCTGAACGCTTATCCCCATCAGCTTTCCGGCGGCCAGCGGCAGCGTGTGATGATCGCCATGGCGCTCGCCAATGAGCCGGAAATCCTGATCGCGGACGAACCCACGACGGCGCTGGACGTCACCATTCAGGCCCAAATCCTCACCTTGTTGAAGGAGCTGCAGGCCAAGCTGGGCATGGCCATGATCCTGATCACCCATGATCTGAGCGTGGTCCGCCGCATGGCCGACCGGGTACTGGTCATGACGGAGGGCAGGATTGTCGAGCGCGCGCCGACCAAGGACATCTTCGCCAACCCGCAACACGACTATACCCGGCATCTGCTGGCGGCCGAGCCCAAGGGCAAACCGGCGCCGGCCCCCGATGACGCCCCGGTGGTGATGGCGGCGGAGCAGCTGCGCGTTTGGTTCCCCATCAAGGCGGGCATCTTCCGCCGCACCGTGGATCACGTGCGCGCGGTGGACGGGATCAGCCTGGAGGTGCGCGAAGGCCACACGGTCGGGGTGGTGGGCGAAAGCGGCTCGGGCAAGACCACGTTGGGGCTGGCGCTGTTGCGCCTGATCTCCAGCCAGGGGCAAATCCGCTTCCAGGGCCGGACCATAGACAATCTCGGCGGCAAGGTCCTGCGCCCCCTGCGCCGGCAGATGCAGGTGGTTTTCCAGGATCCCTATTCCTCGCTCAGCCCCCGCATGTCCATCGCCCAAATCGTCGAAGAGGGCCTATTGGTGCATGGCGAAGGCGGCGACCCCGACGAACGCCGGGCGCTGATCGCCCGCACCCTGGAAGAGGTCGGTCTGGATCCCTCCGCCATGGACCGTTTCCCCCACGAATTTTCCGGCGGCCAGCGCCAGCGCGTGGCCATTGCCCGCGCCATGGTCCTGCAACCGCGGTTCGTTGTCCTGGACGAACCGACCTCGGCCCTCGATGTCTCCGTACAGGCGCAAATCGTCGATCTGCTGCGCGACCTCCAGCAACGCCACCGCCTGGCCTACCTGTTCATCAGCCACGATCTGAAAGTCGTCCGCGCCCTGGCCGACGAAGTCATCGTCCTGCGGAACGGCAAGGTCATGGAACAGGGCAAGGCCGACCAGATTTTCGACGATCCACGAACCGACTACACCAAGGCCCTCATGGCCGCCGCATTCGACCTGGAAACCACGGAAATCGGCGCCGTGTCGAGTTAAGACGCCACGCCTCCGCGGTGCCTTCGTCCTGGCCGACGACGCTTATACCAAGGTGCGATGATAAAGACCCATATAGATCGTTTCAGGGGCCCCTCGGGTAGGAGTGGAACCGCCGACGGTGCCAGTACCTTCAAGGTTTCACGAC
>JAYGEB010000448.1:0-5369 GCA_046582595.1 Alphaproteobacteria bacterium
AAAAGCTGACGCATGGTAAATGTCGGGACGTCCGAAAGTGTCATTTATATTCTCCGGTTATGCCTCCGCGGGCGTCCATCCGTTGCCGGACACCGGAGCACCGAGGGGATATGTCTGTCCCATCGACGCAGGCCCACGTGCGATTTAAACGAGCTCGCGCGCTTCATAGACGGATTTGAGGGGCTTTGCAAGGCGGTTTGGGCGGAAAATTAGGTGCCGGCCCGCCCCAGGCGATAAGCCGCGCGGAAGACGGCATGGCTATCTTCATCTCTCGCCAACCGGGGCATATTCAACCGATTTTTGCTGGCGGATTGGTTTGTTCTTTCCGGCATGCGGTCCACAATGCGGCGGGTGTCAAGACCGGCACGCAGAACGCCTCGGCCAAAACCAGCGGGCCTCTACCGCCACTGATCAGCACGTTGGCCTTGGGCAGGGTCACTTGGTTCTTGGCTGTCAGTTCCGCAAACACGGCGCTTTCAATGATCACTCCATGCAGGCAATGAATGGACGTTGGCGCGGGACGGGAAGTCGGGGCGGATCGCGCCGAATTCCCGCCCAATGCTTCCAAAAAAATTTTAATGCGGACTGAACCACCCGCTCCCCCGGCTATTCAACATTTGTTGAAAACGCTCCAATTAGTAAATTGCCGCCGTCAAGCATCGTGCACGTCCATGACGCCGGGGATTGCCTTCAGGGCGCCCCGGACCTGCGGCGTGATGGCGAAACCTCCCGGCAGGGTGACTTCAACCTCCCGGCCCATGGCGGCCAGTTCCAATAAAAGGGTGACCCGACCTCGGCCCTTGTCGTGGTCATGCAACAGGCTGGATAGGGTATCGAGAGGGCCTGGATCCTTCAGGAAGACGCGAATGCCGGCGGCCGCGGTCTGGCTGGCCTGCTCGATATCGACGATTTCCGAGGCGATCATGCGCCGGCGCTCGCCGTCGTCGCGCACATCGAGGGTCATGACGATGGAGTTGCCCTTGACCAACAACTCCCGGCTGGCGGCTAAATCGTTGCTAAACAAGGTGACCTCGAAGATACCGGTCTGATCGGAAAGCCGGACAAAGGCATAAGGGTTGCCCTTGGCGCTTTTCCGCTCGCTAAATTCTTCGATGGTGCCGGCGATGCGGAATTGCTTGCCGCCCTGTTCGGCGCGGGCTTCCAATTCGGCGAAATCGACCATGGATTTCCGGGCCAGCAGGGCGGGATAGGATTCCAAGGGGTGGGCGGAAAGATAAAATCCGATGGCCTGGGCCTCATTCGCCAGCTTGTCCAGTTGCTGCCATTCGGCGGCCAGGGGCAGGGGCGGCGGCGGCACCGAGACCGCGCCGTCGCCGCCGCCGAACAGGCTGTCCTGGGCGGAGTCCCGTTCCGCCGCCGCATGGCCGGCAAAGCGCAACATAATTTCCGCCGCCGCCAGCATTTGCGCCCGGTTCGGGTTCAAGCCATCGAAGGCGCCGGCGCGGGCCAGATTCTCCACCTGCCGCTTGTTCACCTGGCGCGGATCCAGCCGGCCGGCAAAATTCCAAATATCTTTGAAAGGCCCATTTTCCCGCCGTTCCGCGACCACCGCCGCCATGGCTTCCCGTCCAACATTCTTGACCGCCGCCAGGGCATAGCGGATGCCATCGGCACCATCCTCGCCGGCGCCTTTGGCAACCGTGAAAACGACATCGGATTCATTGAGGTCGGGGGGCAGCAGCGTGATACCCATGCGCCGAACCTCTTGCCTGAACGCATTTAACTTGTCCGTATTGGTCAATTCCAGCGACATGGTCGCGGCCATGAATTCAACCGGATAGTTGGCTTTTAGATAGGCGGTTTGGTAAGCGATCAGGGCATAGGCGGCGGCGTGGCTTTTGTTGAAGCCATAGCCGGCGAATTTGGCCACCAGTTCGAAAATATATTCGGCCCGGTCCGCGTTGATCCCGTTGGCCACCGAACCTTCGACAAAGCGGTCGCGCTGGGCATCCATCTCCGATTTAATCTTTTTCCCCATGGCCCGGCGCAACAGGTCCGCATCGCCCAGGGAATAGCCCGCCATGACCTGGGCGATCTGCATGACCTGTTCCTGATAGACGATGACGCCATATGTTTCGGTCAGGATTTCTTCCAGGCAGGGGTGGAGATAGTCGGGCGCCTCCGCCCCCGATTTGACATTGCAGAACTTGGGAATGTTGTCCATGGGCCCGGGCCGGTAGAGGGCGACCACGGCAATGATGTCCTCGAAACAATCGGGCCGCATCTGGCGCAGCATGTCGCGCATGCCCGAACCTTCCAACTGGAACACGCCAATGGTCTCGCCGCGGGCGGTCAATGCAAAGGCCGCCGGGTCGTCCAGGGGTATGCCTTCAAGATCGAAATCCGGCGCCCGGCGACGGATCAATTCCACCGCCCGGTCCAGCACGGTCAGGGTCTTCAGTCCAAGGAAATCGAATTTTACCAGGCCCGCCGGCTCCACCCATTTCATGTTGAACTGGGTTACCGGCATATCCGAATTAGGATCGCGGTACAGGGGGACAAGCTGCTCCAACGGCCGGTCGCCGATCACCACCCCGGCGGCATGGGTGGAAGCGTGACGATACAGCCCCTCCAGCTTCATGGCGATATCGAACAGATGATCGACACCGGGCTCCTCCGCCATGATCTGTTTGATGCGCGGCTCCGCCCGCAAAACCTGACGCAGGGTTGTCGGGTTGGCCGGGTTATTGGGCACCATCTTGCACAGGCGGTCCACCAGGCCGAACGGCATCTCCAGCACCCGGCCCACGTCACGCAAGGCGGCGCGGGCCTGCAATTTACCAAAAGTGATGATTTGGGCGACCTGATCGTGGCCATATTTGTCCTGCACATAGCGGATCACCTCGTCACGGCGGTCCTGACAGAAATCAATGTCGAAATCAGGCATGGACACCCGTTCGGGGTTCAGGAAACGTTCGAACAGCAAGCCGAAACGCAGGGGATCCAGATCGGTGATCTTCAAGGACCAGGCCACCACCGAGCCGGCGCCCGAACCGCGCCCCGGCCCCACCGGAATTGTCTGGGCCTTGGCCCATTGGATGAAATCCGCAACGATCAGGAAATAGCCGGCGAAACCCATGTCGATAATCACGCCCAGTTCGAAATCGAGCCGTTCGCGGTAGGGCGCGGCCCGTTCTGAATCCAAATCAATCCCCTGGGCGCTCATACGATCCGCAAGGCCGGCCTCGGCCATGGCGCGCATGGCCGCTTTCTCGTCGCCGCCTTCGTCAAAGTTGGGCAGGATCGGATCGCGCGTGGGCGCCCGATAGGCACAGCGCCGGGCGATCACCATGGTGTTGTCCAAGGCTTCCGGCAGATCGGCGAACAGGGCCCGCATCTCGCGGGAAGAGCGGAAATAATGCTGCGCCGTCAGACGGCGGCGGTCGCTTTGAGAGACGGTTTGCTTTTGGGCAATGCATAACAGGACATCGTGCGCCTCGTGCATGGCGGGGTCGGCGAAATGAACATCATTGGTGGCGACCAGCGGCAGGTCGTGCTCATAGGCTAGATCGATCATGGCGCCTTCGCAGGCCGCTTCCTCCGCAAGGCCGTGGCGTTGCAGCTCAATATATAACCGGCCGGCAAAAATGCCGCTCAAATCCCGCAGCAATTTGCGGGCCCGGTCGGTCTGGCCGGCGATCAGCAAGCGCCCCAGCGGACCCTCGGCCCCGCCGCTTAAACAAATCAGACCTTCGTTCCATTGGCGCAGATCCGGCAGCCCGATCTGGGGTGTTTCCCCGCCCTCGCTCTGCAAATAGGCTTTCGAAGAGAGCCGCGAGAGATTTTCGTATCCGGCCTCCGATTGCGCCAGCAGCACCAAGCGGTCAGGCTCTGCCCGAACCCCACCCCCCTCTCCACCATCAAGGCGCAGTGCCATCGCGGCGCCGACAATTGGCTGCACGCCGGCCCCGGCCATGATTTCGGAAAACTCCAAGGCGCCAAACAGATTGCCGGTATCGGTAATCGCCACCGCCGGCATCTCGCCATGCTGGCACAGCTCCGCCAGATCCTTGATATGGATGGCGCCTTCGGACAGGGAAAACGCGGTATGAACGCGAAGGTGGACGAAATCAGCGTGGGGCATGGCGCGGGTCTCTGAATATATTTCCGGGGCGTCGCCGCATTTTCCGGGGCATGGCCGCCGGGAGAATCACATGAATGCTTTCACGGCCTTCCGCACATGTCGACCCGGCAGTTGCCACGGGCCCGGCAATGCCCGATTGTGCTGCGATATTTGATTTCATGTTTCGCATCAAGGTACGGCAAAAGGCGGCGGTATGATTGAAGTCCAGGGCCTACGCAAGAGCTTCAACGGCGTTGAAGTCGTGTGCGATATTGATTTCACGGCCAGCGATGGCCAAATCACCGGCCTGATCGAGCCGAATGGCGCCGGCAAGACCACGACCCTGCGCATGCTCTATACGGTGCTGCGCCCCGATGGCGGCCGCGCCCTGGTCGACGGCCATGATGCCAGCACCGAGCGCCTGGCGGTGCAACGGCGTATTGGCGTCCTGCCCGACAACCGGGGCCTCTACCCCCGCCTGACCGCCCGCGAACATGTGCGGTATTTTGGCCGTCTGCATGGCTTGAACGGAGCGGAGTTGGAAGCGCGGATCGAGCGGTTGGTGGAACGCCTCGGGATGGCGGACTTTGCCGATCGCCGTTCCAAGGGATATTCCAAGGGCCAGACATTGAAGGTTGCCCTGGCCCGCGCGCTCGTGCACGAACCGGCCAACGTCATGCTGGACGAGCCGACCAACGGTCTGGACATCGCTTCCAGCCGCGCCGTGCGGGATTTGATCCGGGAGATCCGGGATCAGGGGCGTTATGTGTTGTTTTCCTCTCATATCATGAGCGAGGTGGAAGCGTTGTGCGACCGCATAATTGTCATCTCGGAGGGCTTGATCGTCTCCAAGGGCAAGCCGGAGGAATTGCGCCAGGCCACCGGACAGGCCGATTTGGAGGAAGTTTTCCTGGCGGCCGTGACGGAAGGCGCCGTGCTCGGCGTTGGTGACGGCCGTGGGTAATGTTTGGATCGTCTTTCTGAAGGAAAGCATCGACAACCTGCGCGACCGGCGCAGCCTGTATTTGGCCCTGTTCTATCCGGTCATTGGCGCCCTGCTCCTCGGGCTATTGGTCAGTTTCGTGGGCGGAATGTTTCGCGGCCAAGGCAGCCAATCCCTGTCCCTGCCGATCCAGGGCGCGGAACGGGCGCCGCAGCTCATCGTCTTTCTGAGAGGCAAGGGCATCAAGATACTCGAGGCGCCGGCCGATCCGGGCCCCGCCGTGCGCGCCGGCAAGGTTGACGCGGTTCTGGTAATTCCCAAGGGGCACGCCGAGAACTTCGC
>JAYGEB010000508.1:0-2362 GCA_046582595.1 Alphaproteobacteria bacterium
GAAAATCATTCAAACAGATGCTCATGCCGCCACCAAAATACCCCCCTCCCGCTCTCGCCACGCCGCAAATACAGATGGCCCTTTGATGCAAACTGGAATAAATCTAAAGTTAAACCGGACAGCAGTGGGTCGGGCCCGGCAATGACATAGTCGCGATATGAATAGGCAAAAAATGCCAAAAAAACGTCATGCCCGTGCTCGACACGGGCATCCAGGGCCGCGAGGCAATTTGGCGGCGGTTGGCCCCTCCTATTGGATCATGGCGCGGTCCGGAAACGCAGCCGGAGAACCAATAAATACCATCCGGGCGCAATTTGACCGAACCGACCAATCTGGAGGATGATACCGGCCCGTGGGGTACGGTATAGGGATGGGCGTTCATGGAGTGGTACGGGAAGCGGCGGTTTGGCGATCTGATGGACGAGGCGGCGGTGCGGTTCGGCGGCCGCGAGGGGCTGGTCTTTCAAAACGAACGCTACAGCTTTACCGAAATGGCGGCGGCGGTGGACCGGGCGGCCAAGGGCCTGATGGCGCAAGGCGTGGACCGGGGCGATCACGTGGCGCTGTGGCTGAACAATTGCGCCGAATGGATCTTCATCTCCTTCGCCCTGGCCAAGGTGGGCGCGGTGCAGGTGCCCATCAACACCCGCTTCCGCACCGCCGATCTGAGCTATGTTCTGGGGCAATCGGACAGCACCATGCTGATCACCCATGACCGCTCGGGGCCCATCGACTATCTGGCCATGGTGCGCGAGGTCGTGGCGCTGCCCGGGACCGGCGCCGTGATCGAGGACGGCAAGTTCCCGAAACTGCGCCGAACGCTTATTCTGGGGCGGGAGGATTATCCCGGCATCGTGTCCTGGGCCGAGGCCCTGCGCGGCGCGGATGCGGTGAACGGCGGCGATCTGGCCGCACGGGCGGCGGCGGTCGACCCCGACGATCCGGTCTTCATCATGTACACCTCCGGCACCACGGGTTTTCCCAAGGGGGCCGTGCACAGCCACAAACTGATCCGCAATATCGAGGAACGCGGATTTCGCATGGCCATCACGCAAAACGACGTGATCCTGAACTACCTGCCCCTGTTCCACGCCTTTTCCTATTCCGAGGGCGCCCTGATGTCGGCTTTGACCGGGGCCAAGCAGATCATCACGGAGACCTTCATGCCCGACGAAAGCCTCGATCTGATCCAGGCCAAGGGCGTCAGCATCATTCATGGTTTCGAGGCCCATCTGAAAGGCCTGACCGAGGCCCAGGAAGCCAGGCCGCGGAATATTTCCACCCTGCGCACGGGCATTTTCGCCGCCGGCATGCACAGCGCCACCCCCGTGGTCCGCCGCGGCGCCAAGACGCTGGCGCCGTTGAGGAACCTTGCCGGCTTCGGCATGACGGAATGCTGGCTCGGCGTTACCCTCAATGCCCTGGACGATAGCGAGGAAATGCGCTGCGAAACCTCCGGCTACCCCGCGCTTGGTTACGAGATCAGTATCGTGGACCCCGCGACCGGGGCCGAACAACCCATCGGCGTGCCGGGCGAATTGCTGATCAAAGGCTATAGCCTGATGCTGGGATATTACAACAAGCCGGAGGAAACGGCGGCATCCTTCAACGAAGACGGCTGGTTCCGCTCCGGCGACATGGCCGAATGGCTGGAGGGGGGCTATATGCGTTTCCTCGGCCGTTACAAGGACATGCTCAAGGTCGGCGGCGAGAACGTCGATCCCATGGAAACCGAGGGCTTTCTGTTGCAGCACCCCGGCGTGCATCAGGTCGCCGTGGTCGGCTACCCGGACGAAAAACTATCGGAAGTCCCCGTCGCCTTTATCGAGCGGGCGCCGGGTACCGATTTACAGGCCGAAGAGGTCATCGACTATTGCCGGGGCCGGGTCGCCTCCTTCAAAATTCCCCGTCATATCTTCTTCATCGACGAATTCCCCATGACGGCATCGGGCAAGATCCGCAAGGTGGAGTTGCGGGAGGAGGCGCTACGCTTGTTGAAATTGTAAACCGATTTACGAACCGCGGAATCACGAAGGCCACGATGTCGTCAGTTTAGAATATTGTTGATGCAATATTGTTTCCGATTGTATATTCAACAATCTAAGCCGTAATGTGATATAATTCATGCATTGGGGACAATCATGAGTACCGCGCGGATTTTACTGCTGTTGGGTAGTGCGCTAATATTGGGACACCGAACTGGTTCTGGCCGACCTGGAGTCGATGGAGCGGCAGATGGAGCGCCTGGTGAAGAAGGCCCGGGGCAACGACAAGGAAGCCATCGAGCGGATGCAGGTCTACGAGCCCGCCCTGGTGCTGCTGGCCGAGGGTCGACCCCTGCGGGCCGGCGATTGGAGCGCCG
>JAYGEB010000003.1:0-9291 GCA_046582595.1 Alphaproteobacteria bacterium
CCATGGGCCCGGCAACATTGAAGCGCCGCCTATCCGCCAGGCGCAGAATGTAGACCACGGCGGCCACGGCGATCAGCGAACGGGCGGCGGTGGTGGCCCAGGCGGCGCCCTCGGCGCCAAGCCCCATCTCGCCGCCGATCAACAGCCAGTTCAAGCCGGCATTCACGATGTTGGCGGCGATCATGATGATCAGGCCGGGGCCAGGCCGGCTCAAGGCTTCGAGAAACAGAATGCAGGCGGCATAGATCAGTTGCCCCGGCAGCCCGAGATTAAGGACGGCCAAAACAGCGCCGGCGCCGTCCGCCAAGTCTGACTGGTAACCCAACTGGTGGTAAAAATAATTGCCCGCCTGGGCCAACAAAGCGAAAAAGCACCCCAGGGCCAAGGCATGCAATACCGAGACGCGCCAGATGACGCCGCAATCCTTGTGCCTTCCCGCCCCCACCGCCTGGGCGCACAGCACCGCCGTGCCGATCAGCATGCCGATGCCGACCAACATACAGACCATATGAACAGCCTGGGCCAGGCTGTAATAGGCCAGCTCAATCGTGCTGAAATGTCCCGTCATGGCAATATCGACCATGACGATGACCAACATTCCCAACCGCGCCGCCGTCACGGGCGCGGCCAGTTTTGCGATGGCCCGCACGCGGACGGCGAAATCCGCCGCCAATCCCGGACTGGGGCCCATGGGTGTGGTGGTATTCATGGCTTTATCAGATTAGTGACGGTGATCATCGAAAGGCCGCCGATGCGGCGCTATACTCGGCTTTGACGGCAATTGCCAACGAACAATGAACGATAAACACAAACCGCGGATGACGGCATGACGAATTCAGCCATTCTGGCCCGGCGCCTGATGCGGGCGCATCACACGGCGGTGCTGGCCACCAGTTTGCCCGGCGATGGCCACCCCTATGCCTCGCTGGTTCTGGTGGCCGCCGACCATGACGCCTCGCCCATTCTGCTGCTCTCGGATCTGGCGGAACATGCCAGGAATATTGCCGCCGACAACCGGGTTTCCCTATTGTTCGACGGCACCCGGGAGCTGCCTTCGCCCTTGACCGGCGCGCGGCTCAGCGTTCAGGGCCGGGCGGTGCGCGAGGCGGGGGCCGGGCGGCGGATGCGATTTCTGGCCCGGCACGAAGATGCGGCCGAATATGCCGATTTCGCCGATTTCGCAATCTATTCCGTGGCCGTCGGCCGGGGCCACCTGGTGGCCGGGTTTGGCAAGATCGAATGGCTTGAGGGGACCGACCTGCTGTTGCCGGGCGCCGGGGGAATGGCGGCATGGGAGGCTGGCGCGGTCAGCCATATGAACGGCGATCATGGCGACGCCATCCAGGATTACGCGCAAAACCTGTTGGGCGCCACGGGCGCCGGCTGGGTGATGACGGGTTGCGACCCCGAGGGCTGCGATCTGCGGCGGGGCGGCGAAGTCCTGCGCTTGGATTTCGAGACGCCGGCCTTTGATACCGATTCGCTGCGGCAACGCCTGGCCGCCCTGGCGCGGGCCGCGCGCGCCAAGCCAGCATGACGGCGAACCGGTCCAAGACCTGCGCCAAATTGCCGCACCCCACCGATTGCGGCGCGGTTTCGCGCAGGGACATTATTGCCACTTGGGCAATTGACGATTATCTTGGTCCCAGGGGAAGCTATGGAAATGATGGGTGCGGGCGCCGTGATCGTTGTCGGTTCAACAAATTGTCAGTTTAACAGAATGCCGCGCCGGTTTCCGCCGGCCAGCCCGTCCTCGGCTCTTGGGAGATTTCAGTGACGCAAATCGGAGCTAACGTCAGCCGCCATGGGCTGAAAACACAGGGTATCGCCAATCCCGGCAAGGAATACTGGAATTTGACGACCAGTGCGTTGTACCAAATGGCCCTCGCCAATGGCGAGGCGGAGTTGAGCCACGGCGGCGCCCTGGTCTGCCGCACGGGCATCCACACCGGCCGCTCCGCCAACGACAAATTCATCGTGCGGGAAGCCAGCAACGAAGGCGATATCGATTGGGGGGCGGTCAACAAGCCGATTGAGCCGGACCAGTTCGACGCCATTCTGAAAGCCCATCTTGCCCATTACGAGGGCCGGGACCTGTTCGTCCAGGACGTTTGGGCCGGCGCCGACAAAGCGCACCGTGTCGGCGTCCGTATCGTGACCGAACAGGCCTGGCATACCTTGTTCGCCCGAAACATGTTCATCCAGCCAACAGCCGCCGAATTGGCCAGTTTCGAGCCGCGGTTCACCATTCTGCACGCCCCGGAACTGGAGGCGCCGGCCGATACCCCGGGCCTGCGCACGGGCACCTATATTCTGGCTTCCTTCGAGCGCCGCATGGTGATCATCGGCGGCACCTCCTATGCCGGCGAGATCAAGAAGTCCGTGTTTTCGATCCTGAACTATCTGCTGCCCGCCGAAGACGTCCTGCCCATGCATTGTTCGGTCAATGTGGGGACCGACGGCGGGGCGGCGATATTCTTTGGCCTATCGGGGACCGGCAAAACCACCTTGTCGGCGGACCCGAACCGGCGCTTGGTCGGCGACGATGAGCATGGCTGGAGCAAGAACGGCCTGTTCAATTTCGAAGGTGGCTGTTACGCCAAGGTGATCAATCTTTCGGCCGAGGCGGAGCCCGAAATTTACGCCACGACCCGGCGTTTCGGCACGGTGCTGGAAAACGTCGTGATGGACCCCGATACCCGGCGTCTGGACCTGGACGACAGCCGCTATACGGAAAACACCCGGGCCTCCTACCCCATCGACTTCATCCCCAATATTCTCGAGAGCGGCATTTCCGGCCATCCGCGCAACGTGGTGATGTTGACGGCGGATGCCTTTGGCGTGCTGCCGCCGCTGTCGCGGCTGAGCCCGGAACAGGCCATGTATCATTTCCTTTCCGGCTATACGGCCAAGGTGGCGGGGACCGAGAAAGGCGTGGGCAGCGAACCTCAGGCGACATTTTCGACCTGCTTTGGCGCTCCCTTCATGCCGCGCCACCCAACGGTCTATGGCAATATGTTGCGCGACCGCATCGCCCGGACCGGAGCCAATTGCTGGCTGGTCAATACCGGCTGGACCGGGGGCATCTACGGTACCGGCTATCGCATGCCGATCCAGCATACCCGCGCCCTGTTAAGCGCCGCGCTGGAAGGCGAACTGGACGACGCGCCGTTCCGCGAGAACGGCCATTTCGGCCTGATGGTGCCCGAGGCCTGTCCCGGCGTGCCGAGCGAGATGCTGGATCCGCGCCGCACCTGGGCCGACGGCGCCGCCTATGACGCCCAGGCCCAGAATTTGGTCGCGCGGTTCCGGGAAAATTTCGCCAAATACGACGGCCACGTGGACGCCGGCGTCAAGGCCGCGGCGCCAAAAGCCGCTTAGAGCAATTTCCAATTAATCGGAATCGCTTTCGCGACCCAAGTGATTGGTTCAATTGCTCTTTTCTTAAGGGTTCGAGCATGTTTAAAAAGAACATGCTCTAGAGCATGCCGCCGGGTGTGGCCATCTGCCGCATGGGCGATGGCTGCCCCATGCCCTAGCTTGGGCCCATCGGCTGGCGGCGAACGCACCGTCGACCGGAAATTTCGGGGACGGTAGGCGCGGGGGCGCATTTTATGTACAAAGAAACACTCAGCAAGGATCTCGCCAAGTTTGACCGGATCGGCGCCGCCGCCCTGGAACAGGCGGGCCCGGTCACCAAATTGGGTTTGGCGCTTTTGTTCCTGTTGATCGTCTGGATTGGCGTGACCATTGTCAGCGCCGGCGCGGAACAGCCCACCATTGTCATCATCGCCGGCATCATCGGCGGTTACATGGCCTTGAATATAGGCGCCAACGATGTCGCCAACAATGTCGGCGCCGCCGTGGGCTCCCGCGCCCTGACCATGGTTGGGGCGCTGGTCATCGCCTCCATATTCGAGGCCATGGGCGCCATTGTCGCCGGTGGCGACGTGGTCGGCACGATCTCGAAGGGCATCATCGCGCCGGAAGATTTTCCCAATTCCGATTTGTTCATCTGGTGCATGCTGGCCGCCCTGTTGGCGGCGGCCCTGTGGGTCAATATCGCGACCATGGTGAATGCGCCGGTTTCCACCACCCATGCCATCGTTGGCGGCGTCGTCGGCGCGGGCATCGCCGCCGTTGGCTTCAGCGTCGTCAACTGGCCCACGATGGGTATGATCGCGGCCTCCTGGGTCATCTCGCCCCTCATGGGCGGGGTCATTGCCGCCATCTTCCTGGCCTTTATCAAGGCCAACATCACCTACCGCGACGACAAGATTGCCGGCGCCAAGCGCTGGGTGCCTATTCTGGTCGCCATCATGGCCGGAGTATTTTCCGCCTATCTTGTGATGAAGGGCCTGAAACGGGTCTGGCGCCCGGATGGCTGGACCATCACGGCCATCGGCGTGACGATCTTCGCCCTGACTTATTTCATCGTCAATCCGCTGATCCGGCGCCAAGCCGAGGGCATGGAGAACCGCAACAAATCCGTGCGCACGCTGTTCACCATCCCGCTGATCTGTTCCGCCGCCCTGTTGTCCTTTGCCCATGGCTCCAACGACGTGGCCAACGCGGTGGGGCCCCTGGCGGCCATTGTCGCCACGGCGGAAAGCGGCGAGATCGCGGCCAAGGTAGAAATTCCCCTTTGGGTGATGTTCATTGGCGCGGCGGGAATCTCGGCGGGCCTGTTGTTGTTCGGGCCCAAGCTGATCCGCACCGTCGGCCAGCAGATCACCAAGATGAACCCCATGCGGGCCTATTGCGTGGCCCTGTCGGCGGCCATTACCGTGATCATCGCCTCGACCCAGGGCCTGCCCGTCAGCTCGACCCATATCGCGGTGGGCGCGATCTTCGGGGTGGGCTTTTACCGGGAATGGCAGACCGCCCGGCGTACCCACATCAACCACGGCCGTTATGGCGAGGCGCGCAAGACCATACGCCCGGAGGACACGGAGGAGCGCGCCCGGCGGCGCAAGCTGGTGCGGCGCTCCCACTTGACCAAGATCGCCGCCGCCTGGGTCATCACCGTTCCCGCATCGGCCCTGATGGCCGCCGCGATATTCCTCACACTGCAAGCCGCGCGCGGACTATGACGCGCCCGGCCCGGCAGGGCCTATCCTCATGCATGGGGAGACGGATCATGAATGAAGCCATCACATATATCGGCTTGGACGTTCATGATCCTCTTGGTAGTGGCATGAACTTCTCTCTCCGCTTGCCCCGCGCCACTTGTCCTCCGGCGGGTCCCGGTTATGATTGAACCCTTCTTCCACGGCAAGCAGGAGCGGGGTTCGCCATGAAGGATTGTCTTTCGGGCAT
This sequence comes from Alphaproteobacteria bacterium, assembly GCA_046582595.1. Classification (GTDB taxonomy): domain Bacteria; phylum Pseudomonadota; class Alphaproteobacteria. Next base: position 5,320 of record JAYGEB010000003.1, read on the forward strand.
AGAAGTTCTGGAGATCGGCGTGATGACGCCGGGCAAGTTCGCGGGCTTTCTGCTGGTGGGCTGGGGCGCGCGCTCGCTCCGCGTGGAGCGTCCGGGCAGTGCTTCGGACACGGTCAGCGACGAGGATCTGTTGCTGAACCGGGGCAAACGCTCGATGGTGCTGGATCTGCGATCCGAGACCGGGCGGGAGGTGATCCACCGCCTTGCCGCCAGGGCCGACGTGGTGATCGAGGGCCATCGGCCGGGCGTGGCCGAACGTCTGGGTATCGATTGGAAGACCCTGCGCGGGCTTAATGAACGGCTGGTCTATTGTTCGATCTCCGGCTTCGGCCAGGACGGCCCGGACCGACTGCGTCCCGGCTACGACCTGATCTTCCAGGCCGCCACCGGATTGTTGCAAACGACGGCGCCGGCGGGGGCGGCGCCCGGCCTGCCCGCGACCTTCGCCGCCGATGCCGCCACCGGGCTGGCCGCCGGGTTCGCGATCTCGGCGGCCCTGCGCAAGGCGGCAGCCGAGGGCGCGGGCACCTATATCGACCTGGCCATGCAGGATGTCGCCTTTGCCATGCTGGCGGTCTCCCACGGCACCCTGCGCCCCGAAAGCGGCCAGGCCGCCCACCAAGCCACTCACCAGGCCGCACCGGCGCCAAGCGCCTCCTACAATGTCTACAGGGCCTCGGACGGACGCCATATCGCCATCGCCGCCGCCCGGCCCGCCTCCCGCCTAGCGCTGTTCGAACACCTGGGCCGCGCCGATCTGGCCGAACGGGGCATGAAGCCGGGCGATGGCGAGGCGACGGCGTTCCTTGGCCAGGCGCTCGCGGCCAAAGGGGCCGCCGAATGGGTGGCGGAACTTAGCGCTCTCGATATCGAGGTTTCGCTGGTGCGCGCTCCGGCGGAGGCCTTCGACGATCCCCAGCTTCTGGCGCGGGGCATGATCACGGCCTCGGAGCATCCCAAGGCCGGGCCGCTACGCCAGATCAATGGGCTGGCCGGGCCGGGGTCGGCCGAACTCGCCCCGGCGCCTGAAATTGGCCGCGACACGGAAGCGGTTATCGCCGAATTGGGCTACGGCGAGACGGCGATGGCCGCTCTTCGCGGCGAAGACGCCATCTGAAGCGGGTTTTGCGGACCCTGCCGCAATAGCTATACTTGCCGGGCACGGCATCGGCCACCAAGGAGACTTCCGTCATATGAGACCTGTTGATTACATGGGGCGCATTTCGAGGCGGTCCCCTTCACGCCGCTCAAGAAACCGCTGTCGGAGTCCGCGGCACCCGCCGTCCTGGCCAAGTGCCGCGAGGAAGGCGCCGGCGTCGCCATGCCGGCGCCCGTCCGGTCCAAGGGCGAAGCTTGGAAAAATACCGTCTTTACAGCCGAGCGGCCTTTCCTTTCACCGGACCAGGTAAAGAACCGGGAGGCGTGTAAGCAACGTTACCGCGACCAAAAAATATCATCATAAATCGTGGCGGCCCCCGGTGGGCGGGCGCCCGGAACATTAGGTTATGGGAGGAAACATGGCAGAGGAAGATTTCACGCTCGGCATGAAGACCGAGCGCATGACGGATATTGCCCTTTCGTTCAAGAAAACCTGCGCCATGCTGGGCGCCATCGAGTTGGAGCTATTCAGCCATATCGCGGGCGGCGCGGGCACGGCCGAGGAACTGGGCCGGGCCATGGGGATCGAGGCCGAGAAAGCCGATCGGCTGCTGACCGTCTGCAAGGCGATGGATCTGGTCCGCGAGGTCGATGGGCGGCATGTCAACATGAGCGACGTGGAACGTTACCTGGTGAAGGACAGCCGGACCTATTTCGGCGACTATCTGACCTACATCGCGCGGCGCGACTATCCCGATTATGACAATATCGCCGAAAACCTGACCGCCCCCTCCGACGGCGACGGAGGTGACGAACGCAGCTACCTCAACGCCCTGGCGGACCCCGACGAGGCGCGGCGTTTCACCGTCGCCGGTTACGAAGCCTCGATCGGGCTGGGCCACAAGCTGGCCAGGGAATACGACTTTTCCCGCTTCGCCCGCTGGCTCGACGTGGCGGGCGGTTCGGGCTGCTACGCCATCCCCGCCTGCGAGCGCAATGGGGAATTGCGGGTGACGATCATGGACCAGCCCAACGTCATCGTCATCGCCCAGGAATTCATCGCCAAGCACGGCCTGGAGGCCCGCATCGACACCATGGCCGGCAACTTCCTGGAAACGCCGTTTCCCGGAGGCCACGACCTCGCCTCCTACATCACGCCCTTGCAAGGCTACATGCCCGACGAGATCATCGCCGTGTTGCGCCGCACCCAGGAGGCGCTGAAACCAGGCGGTGAGATGCTGATCATCGACTATATGCTGGAGGATGATAAGACCGGGCCATTGGACCCCGCCTTCGTCAACCTGGCCGGGGTGCGCCGGGGGCGCTATTTGGGCCGCGTCAACACCGGCGCCGAATGGTGCGGTTTTCTCACTGAAGCGGGCTATGTCAACGCCACCGCGCGCTGGTTCACGCCGCATCAGCTTGGTCTGATCACCGCACAAAAGCCAGGTTAAGGAGTTTCGTTCATTGAAAGCACTTGTCATCGGCGGCACCGGACCGACCGGGCCATACCTGGTGAACGGCCTCATCGCGCAGGGCTACGAGGTCTCCATTCTGCATCGCGGCACCCATGACAGCGACCAGATCCCCCGTTCCCTCGAACGGATCATCGGCGATCCGCATTTCCGCGAGACCCTGCGCGAGGCGCTGAATGGCCGTTCTTTCGATCTGATCATCGCCACCTACGGCCGCATCCGCTATATCGCCGAAATCGCCGGCGACCATACGGACCGCCTGATCACGGTCGGCGGGGCACCCTGTTTCCGTGGTGTTCTACAACCCGAGATGCTTAGCCCGGCCGGTTTGCAGGTACCGCTTCCCGAAGACGGGCCAAAAGTTGAGAGCGAGGAGGTATTCCGTTTCGGCTATCTGGTCCGCCTGGCCGAGGAGGCGGTCATGCAAGGCCACGACGAGGGCCGCTACAGCGCCAGCCATTTTCGCTACCCCGTGGTCTACGGACCCAGGCAGATAACGCCGTCGATTTGGTGGATCATGCGCCGCTTCATGGACAAGCGGCCCTATATGGTATTGCCCGACGGCGGCCTGACCCTGACAAGCCGCGGTTATTCCGAGAACGTTGCCCATGCCGTCCCGCTTGCCGCCGCCCAACCCGACAACGCCGCCGGGCAGATATATAACTGCGCCGACGAATTGCAACTGACCCTGGCGCAATGGATCGAGGTGGTGGCCCGCGCCATGGACAGCGAAATTGAAATCGTCGGCGTGCCTGACAAATATGCCTATCCGGCACGGTCGCTGATGATGTTCAATGGACCGTCGAACCACCAGCTTTTCGATCTCTACAAGGTGAAGACCGAACTGGGATACCGGGATCTGGTGCCGCCGCTGCAGGCCATGGAACGCACCGTGCGCTGGTACCGGGACAACCCGCCGGAGGAAACACCCGAAGCCGCCGCCGACCTGGCCAGGAGTTATGAGCTGGAGGACGCCATTGGGGCCGTGTACCGGGATGCCTGCGAAAAGCTGGCCGCCATCGACTATGTCCAGGCGGATTTCCACCACCCCTACCCCCATCCGAAAAAGCCCGGACTGGATCGGGACCACCGCGCCCGGTAGCTAATTCGGGCTTCGCGAACGGGCACGCGTGGAGGCGACCGGCCCCGTCAACGGGGGTTTGCCGGCTATATCGCGGTGCCGTAAGATGCGATCCGACCCGTACCAATTATTTGGAGACGCCGGACAATGGAACCAATTCGCTATGTCGATGCCCTGAACGACAAGTACGGCAGCATGGGTTTTCCACCTTACAAATGGAGCGACAACGACGGCGCGCCGTGGACGGCGCTGACCAAGTCCTTGGCGGAGTGTACGGTCGCCCTGCTGGTCAGCGGCGGAATTTCCCATTGCGCCGCC
>JAYGEB010000017.1:0-4662 GCA_046582595.1 Alphaproteobacteria bacterium
TGACTGTGTCATGTCCACGGTCATCTTTCACAATCTGCGGCAGGCCGAATGCGCCCTGGCGGCGGCGGCCGAACTGGCCCGGCCCGTCACCTTGCTGACCGCGCCCGGCGCGGCGGCCTACGGCGGGCCCGGATACTATCTGGCCATGGTGGAGGCGGCCCAGGCGCGGCATCCAAAAGCAACCGTCCGCGCCATCCTTGATTGCGGCGATGATGGCGCCCTGGCGCAAATGGCCATGAGCCTGGGCTGGCGCCGTCTGGTGCTGCGTGGCCGGGCGGTGGTGCGGGCCAAGGTACGGCAGATCGCCAACGCTCATGGCGGCGAGGTTCTGGCGCGCCCGCCCAGGGCCTGGGACCCGGGCGCGGAACAGATCGATATCGTGGCTCAATGCCGCGTCCTCTTGGCGCGTGACGCACGGCGTCGCGGGCATTAAGATAGCCGGGTGTTTCTAGCCGCGGACAGGGAGAATTGATATGGCCACATTGGATATTATCGCCAACGCGGCCCGCATGGTGGCGCCGGGCAAGGGTATTCTGGCGGCGGATGAAAGTACGGGCACCATACAAAAACGCCTGGACGGCATTGATGTCCCTTCCACGGAGGAGACCCGGCGCGATTACCGGCAACTGCTGTTCACCACGGCGGGCGCCGAGGCGCAAATTTCGGGCGTTATTCTGTTCGACGAAACCTTGCGGCAAGCGGGCTCCGACGGCGTGAAGTTCTCCAAACTGCTGTGGGACAGAGGTATCTTGCCCGGCATCAAGGTCGACGCCGGGGCCAAGGATCTGGCCGGCTCAACGGGCGAAAAAGTCACGGAAGGTCTGGACGGCTTGCGCGAACGGCTGGCGGAATATGCCGATCTGGGCGCCGCCTTCACCAAATGGCGGGCAGTGATTGAAATTGGCGCCGGCCTGCCCAGCCGCGCCTGTCTGGAAACCAACGCCCACGCCCTGGCCCGCTATGCCGCGCTGTCGCAGGAGGCTGGTCTGGTGCCGATCGTCGAGCCCGAGGTGTTGATGGATGGCGACCACGACATCGCGCGCTGCGCCGAGGTGACGGAGGCGGCGTTGCAACTGACCTTCCGGGAGCTGTTCAATCAGAATGTCGTGCTGGAAGGCATGATTTTGAAGCCAAACATGGTGCTGCCGGGAAATTCGTGCGAGAGGCGGAATTCCGTCCAAGAGGTGGCGGAGATGACGGTCAAGGTACTGCGCCGGCAGGTGCCCGGCGCCGTGCCCGGCATCGCCTTTCTGTCGGGCGGCCAGTCGGAACGGGAAGCCACGGCGCATTTGAACGCGATGAATTGTTTGGGCGCCCAGCCGTGGGAATTGAGCTTCTCATACGGCCGCGCGCTGCAGGCTTCGGCGCTACAGGCATGGCGCGGCAAGGCGGAGAATGTTGCCGCCGCCCAGGCCGCCTTCGCCCACCGCGCGAAAATGAACGGACTGGCGAGGCGCGGCGCCTACGACAGCGCCGAGGAACAGGATGTTGCGTAAATGGATGCCGCGTAAATGAACAAGGTTGCGGACCGCTGCCGCCTGTACCTGATTTCCCCGCCTAAATTCGATCCCCCGGCTTTCGCCGAGGCGTTGCGCGCGGCCCTGGATGGCGGCGACGTGGCTTGCCTGCAACTGCGCCTCAAGGACGTGGGCGACGATGCCGTGCGGCGGGCGGCTGAAGTATTGATGCCCATCGCCCAGGACCATGAGGTGGCCTTTCTGGTTAACGACCGGCCGGACCTGGCGGCGGAACTGGGCGCCGATGGCTGCCACGTGGGCCAGGACGACATGCCTTATGGCGAGGCGCGATCAATTTTGGGCGCGGACCATATTGTCGGCGTGACCGCCCATGCCTCCCGCCATCTGGCCATGGCGGCGGCGGAGGCCGGCGCCGATTATGTCGCCTTCGGCGCCTTCTTCGCGACGGCTACAAAACAGGCCCAGGCCACGGCGGATACGGACATATTGCAATGGTGGTCGGAGTTGTTCGAAGTGCCCTGTGTCGCCATCGGCGGCATCACCGTGGACAATTGCCGGCCCCTGGTGGCGGCGGGCGCGGATTTCCTTTCCGTCGTGGCTGGTGTATGGAACTATCCAAATGGTCCCGCCGCCGCCGTGCGGGATTTTAACCAGGCCATCGTGGAGTCCCCATGAACGCGTCCCTGAAACAGCCGAAATTGGCCCTTGGCCTGATAGAAGTCGGTTTGACCATGGCCGGCATTGTCGCCGCCATAACGCCCCTGGCCTTGTGGGCCGCATGGTCGGAGACGGTTTTTTACACCATCCTGTCGGTGGGCTGCGGCGCTTTTTTGGTTTTCATCGGGTTGGCCAGGGTTCGGGGCTATCTGACCGGGGAGCAGTACGCGGAAGCGGATGCCTTGGGGCTGAAGAGTTTGCGCCAGCGCATGGAAGACTGGGAACGGTTACAGATGGATGATCGCGCGGTTGGGCGCCGCCAGCGTTCCATCAAGGGCGATGCGGCCCGGGAATTCAGCCTTATGCTGCGGGTCGCCTGCGGACTTATCCTGACGGCCGCCGCCATGTTCACGGCCCTATGGGCGATACTCGAGACTTACTACGGTTCCTGAACGGTCGGATCGCGCGCTGATTGGCGCTGTTGGCCCAAGGTATCGCGGCCCGGCGATTATTTTTTATTCCGCCATCGTAACCTGATAACCTGCAATGTCTGTGTCTTCGAACGACAGGCGGGCGTGGGATGGATACGAACAGGGTCGGTGTGTTATTGCGGCAAAAAGGCGTGGTTAAACCGTGTCATCGCTGTGACCACGTGAATTTCACCGTCCTCGATGGGTTCACGAAAGTCATTTTGCAGAACAGTTTCCGGGACGGCGTTGAAGTTGATGGCGCCTCCGTGCCGGTGATAAACGTCGCCTGTGATGATTGCGGCGCCATTACGGCCCATGCCGTCGGCGCGCTGGGTCTGAAATTGGATTGACGCCGCGCTCGTGAAGGGACGAATTGGGTGAAAACCACGGTCATCAAGGACGCCGCCTGGGTCGTGGCCTGGAACCGGGGACTGGGCCGGCATTATTATATGCGCGACGTCGATGTGGCCTTCACGGGCAACCAGATCAGCCACGTGGGCGGCGGCTATGATGGGCCGGCGGATACCGAGATTTCCGGACGGGATCTGATGGTCATGCCGGGGCTGATAAATATTCACAGCCACCCCACCTCCGAACCCTTGCGCAAGGGCATCACGGACGAGACCCGTAGCCCGAATTTTTATCATTCCTCCCTGTATGAATACCTGACCATCTTCAACAACGATGCGGAGGGCACCCCGCCCTGCCACAAGGTGGCCATGGCGGAACTGCTGCAAAGCGGCTGTACCACCGTTGTGGATTATTCCCTTGCCTTCGACGGCTGGCTGGATTTGTTGGCGCAGGCCGGGATCCGGGCCTGCGTGGCGCCGTCGTTCCGGGATGCGCCCTGGTACACCAGGGACGGCCATCTTTTGGAATATGATTGGAGCGATAAAGAGCGCGGACCGAAAGGCTTCGAGAGCGCCAAGCGGACCATCGATCTGGCCAATCAGCACCCTTGCGGCCGCCTATCCGGCATGATGGCGCCGGCGCAAATCGATACCCTGAGCCCGGAATTGTTGCGCCGGGCCCACGATTATGCCGAGGAGCGCAATCTACCCTTTCAGATACATGCCGCCCAATCCGTCAACGAATTCATCGAAATGGTCCGCCGCCACGGCAAGACGCCGATCCGCTGGATGGACGACATGGGTGTTCTGTCCCAGCGGACCATCATCGGCCATGGCATATTTCTGGACCATCATCCCTGGCTGCATTGGTCCAGCCGCGAAGATCTTGATCTGATCGCCAAGCGGGGCGCCACGGTGGCCCATTGCCCCACGGTTTTCATGCGCCGGGGCATCGCCTTGAACACGTTCGGCGGCTACCTCAAGGCCGGGGTCAATCTCGGCATCGGCACCGATACCTACCCCCATAACATCCTGGATGAAATGCGCAACGCCGCCACCGTGGCCCGCGCCGTGGCCGGCACGGTGGACGATCTCAACACCTCCGATATATTCGAGGCCGCCACCACCGGCGGCGCCAAGGCCTTGCGCCGGGACGATATCGGCCGTCTGGCGGTGGGCGCGAAAGCCGACCTGGTGCTGGTCGATCTGAAAAACCAGGCCATGCGGCCCCTGCGGGAACCCTTGCGCAGCCTGCTCTATGTCGCCGCCGAACGCGCCGTGCGCGATGTTTATGTGGATGGCCGTCTGGTGGTGGAGAACGGCAGATGCCTGACCATCGATCTGGACACCGAATTGACCGCGCTGGAGGCCGCCCAGCAACGCTCAATCGAACGGGTTCCGGAAATTGATTTCGCCAACCGCACGGCGGACGAAATGGCGCCCATGGTTTACGGCGTCCTCTAGACTTTTTTGTTCGCGCTTGTGCGCAAGAGCGCGCCGCTCCGCGCGGGCGGCGCATAAACGCCGGGCTGCCGCTGCGGCCTTGTCCGCGCAATTCGATACCGAAAATGGTCTAGATTTTTCGATTTCCATCGAGCAACCGGGCCGCCCGCTACTCGGCGTCTTCCCCGGAAACATCACTGGCCTCGGCTTTCAGCAGGAATGATTTAAACGCCAGGTCTTCGTTGATAACGTCGTCCATGAGGA
>JAYGEB010000086.1:0-14617 GCA_046582595.1 Alphaproteobacteria bacterium
GCATGGGCAGGAAGATCGGTACGAAGATGATCAGAATTTCCGACCATTCCAAGGGCCAGCCCAACAGGAAAATGATCATTTGCGCCAGGACCAAAAACTGCCAAGGCGCCAGGTCGAAGGAGAGAATCCAATTTTCAATCACCGTGTGGCCGCCCAAATAGGAAAACACCGAGGCGAAGGTCCAGGAACCGACGAACAGCCAACACACCATGGCCGTCGCCTTGGCGCACAAAAAGACCGACTCCTTCAACTTGTCCCAACTAAGAGAGCGGTACAGGGCGGCCAGAACGACGGCGCCCAGGGCGCCCATGGCGGCGGCCTCCGCCGGGGTGGCCAGGCCGCCCAGGATCGAACCCAGTACCAGCATGATCAATATGGTCAGCGGCACGAACGAGGTCAGCAGGCTCATATAGATTTCGCGTTTCGGCGGTATGTCCTCGTCTTTCGGGATCGGCGCCAGTTCGGGGTTCATTTTTGCCCGCACGATGACGTAAACGATGTAAAAACCGGCCAGCATGAAGCCTGGGATCACGGCGGCGGCATACAGGCGCAAGGGCGATAAATCGGCGATGGCGGCATAGACGATCAGCATGATCGATGGCGGGATCAGGATACCCAGGGTGCCGCCGGCGCATATCACTCCGGCGGCGAACGACTTGTCATAATTGGCCGCGGCCATGGCCGGAAAGGCCAGCAGGCCCATCAAGGTGACCACGGCGCCGACGATGCCGGAAGCGGTGGAGAACACCGCGCAGGTGATCAGAGCGGCAATGGCCATGGAGCCGGGCATATTGGCCGCCGCCAGACGCAGGGAGGTAAACAGACGGCCGATGATGTTGGCCCGCTCCACCACATAGCCCATGAACAGGAACAGCGGGATCGCGACCAGAATGTCGTTCTCCATCACCGAATAGGTGTTCTGGTTCAGCAGGTAAAATATCTGATTGTCGAAAAGGTCGGCGAAGACTTCGATGCGGTCGGCATCGTAATAGGCGTAATAGCCAAACGCGACACCCATGGCGAGCAGGGTAAAGGCGATGGGAAATCCCAGCATCACCAGCACGATAAACAGTGACAGCATGAAGATCGCAATTTCAGGATTGGTCATCCTAAGGGTTACTCCCCCCGGCGGAACCCGGTTCCGGCTCTTTCGCCAGCAGATTTTCGGTCTCCCGGACATCTGCATGGCGTGGGGTCCATTGGCCCGTCCTGATGGCGATCAGGCAACGCATGCATTCCGATACGCCCTGGAGGATCAGCAGTCCGCCGGCCACCGGGATCAGGGTCTTGAAGAAATAGATCTGGATTCGGGCCGGACTGTTCCAGCTGACTTCCTTGTAGCGCCAGGAGTCGGAGGCGATTTCGGCGCCGTACCAGAACAGGGCCAGCATGGCGGGAAAGAAAAACAGGATGTAGAGGACGAAATCGATGCGCGCCTGCCAGCGCACGGGGATCAGGCGGTACACCACGTCGGCCCGCACATGGCCGTCCTGGGCCAGGGCATAGGGCCCCGCCATGAGGAAAAGCGCGCCATACATCTGCACCATCATATCGAACACCCAGACCGTGGGTGCGTTCAAAACGTAGCGCACGAAAACCTCGTATGCCACCGACAGGGTTAAAATGACGATGCACCAAGCGAAGGCGCGGCCAACCCAGGTATTGAAGCCTTCTATGGCGTGAATGGTGGGCAGCATCCGCCGATCTCCATCAGAACTCGAATTTGGAAAAGAACAGGGACAGCCCCCAAGTATCAGCCTTGGCCGCGCTGTCCCTGTCCCAGATTACGATCAATTACCAATTGATCAAATCTTCCAGGCCGCAGTGTTTACCCGAAATGGTGCTTGTAAGCCAAGCCGTAATCGGGCGCGTTCAGCAGCAGATAGTTCATCACTTTCTTGGCATAGGCCTTTTGCGACTTGATGACCTTGGCGAAGAAGGGATCCTCGGCCGAAATCTGATCGACGATGACATCCCAGGCATTCAACTGGTCCTGCATCACCGAATCCGGCGTGCGGTAAACATTTACCTTGCCCACGTCCTTCAAGACGATCAAATCGTCGGCATATCGCAGGGTGTTGTGCCAGTAAAAGTTCGAATTCTCCGCCTCGGAGGCATAGCGCAGGATGGCTTGTTGTTCCGAAGACAGGCGGTCGAAGGTCTTCTTGTTGAAGGTGACCTCGAAGCATTCCTGGGATTGATGGAAGGATGCCAGATGATAATGCTTGGAAACATCCTGCATGCCAAAGTCCTTATCCGAAGTCGGATTGTTGAACTCTGCCGCGTCGATCAGGCCGGACTTCATGGCCGGTTGAATTTCGCCGCCGGGCAATTGCACGACGGACAAGCCCATTTCCTGCATCACATTGGCCGCCAGACCGACGGTGCGGTATTTCAGGCCCTTCATCTGGGCGGAGGATTTGATTTCTTCCTTGAACCAGCCGAGGGGCTGGGCCGGCATGGGGCTGTTGAAGAAACTGACCAGGTTAAGGCCCAGGCTGCCCATCAACTCGTTAAAGAGGTCCATGCCGCCGCCATAATGGATCCAGCCCAGCATCTCCTGCGCCGACCAGCCAAAGCAGGGGCCCGTGCCGAACAACGAGGCGGCCTTGGATTTTGAATACCAATAGGCCGGAACATAATGGGCGCCGTCCAATACGCCGCGATGCACGGCGTCCTGCATCTGCGAGGTCTTGACCACCGAGTTGACCGACAGCAGATCAATTCTCAGATCCTTGCCGGCCATGGCGTGGACGCGGTCGACATAGCTTTTGGCATTTTCAAGAAATATACCGCCGCCCCAGGCTGCCTGAACTTTCAGCACCGTGGTCTTGGCCTGGGCGATATGGGGCGTGGCCAGGGTACCGGCAACGGCGGCGCCGCCCGCGATGCCCGCCCCCTTGAGGAATTTGCGGCGCGTGGATGTGGATTTTGACATAACCTATCTCCTGTCATTCATTTTTGCTTATTTGAGAAATACGGGACTAATCTGAAGCACTGACATCGGCATATCCGCCTTGGCGATTTTCCGATATTTCGGGCGGAACAGTAGAACAACTTGGCGATAATTTAAAGCGGTTGATGATTATTAATTCAAGGTTCTTGGTCTTTTCAGGCGGCGCTCGGGATGCATGCTGTCCACATGGCCCATGAACGGCGGGTGTATGGAATATCCCATCAAGGCCCGAACCCGCGGCGATAAACTTCGGGTGATGCCGTCCGGCACGGTCAGAAACATGTTCTCCTGCTGGCGGGCCCAGGGCGCGCAATATTGCAGCGTGATCGCCAGGCGTCTTTCCGGCGAGCGGTTGCCGCCGCCCCGGTGCCATAGGGTGCCGGGAAAAATCAACGCCGATCCGGCGGGCATGACCGCATCCAGCAACAGACTTTCCAGATCTTCAATGACCGGCGCCGCATGGGCGGGGCCGCCGCGGGGTAGGGCGATCTGCCGCTCGTCGGGGACGCCGCCGGGGGTTTCCTCGCCCCAGGCATGGCTGCCGGGGATCAGTTGGGTGGCCCCGTTCCGGTTGGTGAAGGGGTCGATCGCCCAAATCACGCTCATGCCAATCGCCGGCCGCGGCCGGGGCACGTTGTAGAAGGAGTCATCGTAGTGCAGGGCCTGGGGTGTCTCGCCAGGGTGCAGATCGATGGACAGCCCGGCCGAGAGCAGATAGTTCGGCTCCAGCATCCTGTCCAGCACGGCCAGGACCGTCCGGTTCTCGGTCATGTCGGCGAAGATGCGGCCCCGCGCCAGCAGGCTGTAAACCCGTTCCGTGCGGTAACCTTCAAAATCGTTGCGCCCGCGCAGCCCGGAGCCATGTTCGGCCAAGGCATCGCGCACGGCCTGGCGTCCCGCTTGGTCCAAAAGCGCCGGCAAGATGGCGAAGCCGTGACTGGCAATATTCGCCAAAATGCCGTTAATGTCGTCCGACTGGAAGAAGTGTTCTTTCATGGATTGGATTATATTTTTGCCGGTCCGCAATAACAATGGGGCCGTAAGGGGAAAAAAGATGTTGAAGTTCTATTACAGTACCGCGCCCAATCCCATGAAGGTGGCCTTGTTTCTGGAGGAAGCCGGCCTTGAGTATGAGGCGATCCCCGTCGATACCCGCGCCGGCGACCAGCACCAGGCAACCTTCAAGGCGGTTAATCCGAACGCCAAGGTGCCGGTTATCATCGACGGCGATGTCACCGTCTTCGACAGCAACGGCATTCTGCTGTACCTGGGCGAAAAGACCGGAAAATTCCTCGCCCCAGATAACCCCGCGGCGCGGGGCGAATTGCTGTCCTGGCTGATGTTCGTGGCCACCGGCATTGGCCCCTATTCGGGCCAGGCGGTGCATTTCCAGCATCACGCGCCCGAGAAGCTGCCCTATGCCATCAACCGCTACCGCTTCGAGGCCCAGCGCCATTATGGCATTCTGGATGCCCGCCTTGGCGAGCGGCCCTATTTGCTGGGTGACAGCTATTCCATTGTCGACATGGCCGCCTGGGGCTGGGCCCGGTTGCTGCCCGTAGTTTTGGGCGACGATGCCTTGCCAGCCCTCCCGAACCTGAAACGCTTGGTGGATGAAATCAATGCCCGTCCCGCCGCCGAACGGGCCATCGCCATCAAGGACCGCCACGCCTTCAAGACCGAAATGGACGAGGCGGCCCTGCGCAACATGTTCCCCGGCAATTACCAAAATTAAGGCTTAAGCAGTCTGATCCTTGGTCGCGGCGAAGGTCAGGTCGGGCCAGTCGCGGGTCAGGTCTTCCAGGTGCCAGGCGTTGCGGGCCAGGAGGACCAGGTCGCCCTCGTGATCGTCGGCCACGACCGCGCGTTCCTTGTCGGCGAATCGTTTCAAGGCGGCTTCGTCCGGGGATCGTACCCAGCGCGCGGTATAGAGGCTGGTCGCTTCGAAATGCACGGGCAATTCGTATTCGGCGGCGATACGGTCGGCCAGGACCTCGAATTGCAGGGCCCCGACCACGCCCACATACCAATTCGCCCCCAGGCGCGGCTTAAACACGCTGGCCGCACCCTCCTCGGCCAATTGCTGCAGGGCCCGGCCCAGATGCTTGGCCTTCATGGGATCGTCCGGGACGACCCGTTGCAGCAACTCCGGCGCAAAGGAAGGGATGCCCGTGAAGGCTAGTTCCTCGCCCTCGCTCAAGGCGTCGCCGATGTGCAGATTGCCATGGTTGGGCAACCCGATGATATCGCCGGCATAGGCGTCCTCCGCCGTGCCCCGTTCTTGCGCCAGGAACAGGACTGGATTGTGCATGTTGATCTGCTTGCCGCTGCGGATATGCTTCAGCTTCATGCCCTTGCGGAAATGCCCCGAGCAAATGCGCATGAAGGCCATGCGGTCGCGGTGCTTGGGGTCCATGTTGGCCTGGATCTTGAAGACGAAGCTGGAGACCTTGCTCTCATCCGGCTGCACGGGCCGGGTGGCGGTGGGCCGGGGACCGGGCGGCGGGGCCAGTTTGGCCAGGCCGTCCAAAAGCTCCCTAACGCCGAAATTATTGATGGCGGAGCCGAAATAGACCGGCGTCATATGGCCCTCGCGATAGGCGCGGGGGTCGAATTCGGGACACAGCCCCTTGGCCATCTCGACCTCTTCGCGCAGGGTTTTGGCGCTTTCACCCAGCATCTCGTCAAGCTTGCCATCATCCAGTCCGGAACAGACCTCGCCCTTGCTGATCACGTTCTTATCCGACTTGTCCATCAGCACCAGCCGGTCGGAGAACAGATCGTAACAGCCCTGAAAGCGGCGGCCCATGCCAATGGGCCAACTGGCCGGGGTCACGTCGAGGGCTAGGCTCTGTTCGATTTCGTCCAAAAGGTCGAAGGACTCGCGGCCCTCGCGGTCCATTTTGTTAATAAAGGTGATGATGGGAACATCGCGCAGGCGGCAGACCTCGAACAGTTTGCGGGTCTGTTCCTGAATGCCGCGGGCCGCGTCCAGCACCATGACCGCGCTATCGACCGCCGTAAGGGTACGGTAAGTGTCTTCGGAAAAATCCTGATGGCCCGGTGTGTCCAGGAGGTTGAAGGTGCAATCGGCATAATCGAAGGTCATGACGGAGGTGGCGACGGAAATACCCCGCTCCCGCTCCACCTTCATCCAATCCGAATGCGCCCGCCGGGCGGCGCCCTTGGCCTTGACCGCGCCGGCAAGGTTGATGGCGCCGCCGAACAGCAGCAGCTTTTCGGTCAACGTGGTTTTGCCGGCATCGGGATGGGCGATGATGGCAAAGGTGCGGCGACGCGCCACTTGAGCGGCAATATCGTTCATGATGGATTTCGGGCTTCGGTCCGGGTTCGTAACTTCGCGGGGCCGTATAACACCAATTCTTGCTCCAGAAAAGCTTGCTAGTCCGCCGCCGGGATATCCATGACCATGCGGTAGCGCGAAGGCTGGCCGTGTTTTTCGCGAAGTTCCCGCACATCGGTCTCCGTCAGTATTTCCATGCCGTGGCGGCGATAGAAGGAGACCGCCGGGTTGTCGCTGACCACGTCGAGATGCAGGGCGCCATAGCCGCCCTCCCGCGCCAACTCGACCATGGTGTGGAACAGCCGGTCGCCAAGGCCCTTGCCCCTTTCCGTTCCGCGCACGGCAATGTTTTGCAGGTAAAGCGCCTGGCCGGGTACTTCGGGATGAAATTCATTCAGTGCTTCCAGGCGTTCGAAGAAATCCGGTATGACCCTTTCCGTGGCCAGTGCCGCCATGTGTTGGCCGGTCAGCTCAGCTTCGCCCCTCTTCTGGTCCCCGCCCATGGCCAAGGCCAGACCGTGGATTTCGTTGTCCGAAGTTCCCGTCGCCAGAAAGGCATGGCGATGGCTCAATAGCCCGCCCGGCCGTAGCCAATGAAACCGCAGATCCTCGAATCCGCGGGACTGATCGCCATCATAAAGATAACCGAGAAAGTGGGCGGATGAATCCCACAGCAGATGCGCCGCGGCCAAAGCCAAGGCGGGATTGTCGTCGGCCGGCACCAATTTGACGTCCATGAACTCGTCCCATCGTAGGATCACGCTTTTCCAGTCGGAATTATCTGCTATATGTGCCGGTTAGAGCAATTTTCAATTAATCGGAGTCGCTTTCGCGACTCAAGTGATTGGTTCAATTGCTCTTTTCTTAAGAGTCCGAGCATGTTTAAAGAGAACATGCTCTAGTGCAAGGATGGGAGCGGCTCGGGGTGGACCTGGCGAAACAGCATCTGGATGTTGGCCTCTATACCAATCGGCGGGAGGAGCAGTTGGCCTTTTGGCAACAAACCGTCGGCCTGGAATTCGATCATATCGGCAAGCTGGGCGGCGGCGTGCATCAATTGCGCCACCACATGAACGGCTCGATCCTGAAGATCAATCATGCCCGCGATCCGTTGCCGGATTTGGCCCCGTCGGGCTACCGCCGTCTGTTGATCGCCAGGGAGGGGCTGACCGCGCCGGTCAATTTGACCGATCCCGACGGCAATCCAGTCAATCTTGTCCCTCCGGGCTATCAAGGCGTGGTGGGGATCGGCATCGAAATCGCCGTCAGCGACCTGTGCGCCGCCAAGGCCTTTTGGGCCGATGCCTTGGAATTCCGGCTGGGCGAAAACGACACGGTGATCGCCGGGGACACGGTTTTGCTCCTGCGCCAGGACAGATCGGTTCAACCGAGCCCGGACGGCAAGAACGCGCCTGGCTATCGCTACACCACGGTGCAGATCCACAAATGTGATTTGGAACATAAGGGAATTTTGGCCCGCGGCGGCCGGGAAGGCGGGGCGCCCCGCACCATTGGCGCCACCACCCGCTATTCCTTTGTCCGCGACCCGGACGGCAACTGGCTGGAGGTTTCCCAGCGCGCGCAATTGACGGGCACTTTGGAACAATGAAGGGAAATTGAGATGAGCCAACAAACCTGGGACGTTTATCTGTCGGGCGAAATTCATAGCGACTGGCGGGAGCGGATCATCACGGGCGCGGAACAGGCCGGCCTGACGATAGAGTTCAGCTCTCCCGTCACCGATCATGCCTCTTCCGATGATTGCGGCGTCGCCATTCTGGGCGGCGAGGAGCAGGCCTTTTGGCATGACCACAAGGGCGCCAAGGTCAACGCCATCCGAACCCGCACCCTAATCGACAGAGCCGACATCGTGGTCGTGCGCTTTGGCGATAAATACAAGCAATGGAACGCCGCCTTCGATGCCGGCTATGCCGCCGCCATGGGCACCTCGATCATCACCTTGCATGACCCGGCCTTGCGCCATGCCTTGAAGGAGGTCGACGGCGCGGCCATGGCCACGGCGGAGACGCCGGAACAAGTGGTGCAAATCCTCGATTACGTCATTAACGGCCGCCTGGCCGCCACCGCCTGAAGTGGAGACGGCCGGGCAAAGCGCGGGCCGGCGCCGGATCAGCCGCGCCGATGTCGAGGCCTCGTTCAACGGCCAGGTCCGCAACATGGCCATCGTGCGCCATATTGGCCGGCCCGTCGGCAACGCCCTGACGCCGTTTTTCTACAACCGCGGCTGGACGGCGAACCAGATGACCAGCCTGCGTCTGGGCCTGGCGATCCTGGCCATTGCCTTGCTGGCCGCCGCGCCGCCCGGACTGATTTGGCTGGTGGCGGTGCTGTATTATTTCTGCTTCATCGGCGACTGCCTGGACGGCAACCTGGCGCGTTTGAGCGATGGCGCGAGTTATTGGGGCAAGTTCTATGACGGCGTGGCCGACCGCTTCTATTACGCCGCCGCGCCGCTGGCCGCCGGGATAGGTCTGTGGCGCGGGACGGATCTGGTCTGGCCGGTAATCGCGGGCGCCGTCGCGGCGCTGGTTTACACCTACAACGATCTGATCGCCAACCGGTTGCAGTTTTTCCGGCTGTGGATGGAAGGACAGAGCGGCCCGGCCAGTTACCGTGGCGGGAAGTTCCTGTCCGGCCTGGAAAGCTTCAATGACCGGATCATGACCAATGGTTTCTTCGTGGCGCCGTTGTTGCTGTTGCTGCCCGGTCCGGGGCTGTCTTGGTATTTCTGGACGGTCCTGGCCTTGCAGGGTTTGTGCGGCGGCGTGGGTCTTCTCGCCTTGCTCTACCAATCCTTCCGCATCCTTGCGCGGGCCCGCAAAAGCAAACACGCCAAGGGCGTCGATCCCAGCCAGGCGGCCGGCCCCGGCCTGGATCAATAGTTCAGGAGCCGGCCGCCATGCATCCCGCCGATCCCCGCGCCAATTTGTGGACCCATACCGCCGCGCCGGGGCCGGACTGTCCGGCCTTTCACGGCGAGCGGGCGGCGGACGTGGCGGTGGTGGGCGGCGGCTATACGGGCCTTGCGGCCGCCCTGCATCTGGCCGAGGGCGGCGCGGACGTGGTCTTGTTGGAGGCCGGGCAGCCAGGTTTCGGCGCCTCGGGCCGCAACAATGGCCAGGTCATTCCCGTCTACAGCCGGCATGGCCCGGACGACGCCGTCGCCGCCTTCGGGCCGGAGCGCGGGGAACGCCTGAACGAGATGGTCGCCGGCTCCGCCGATCTGGTGTTCGATTTGATCCGCAAACACGGCATTGACTGCGATGCGGTCCAGGAAGGCTGGCTGCAACCGGCCCACCGTCCCTCGCGCCTGCGCGGCGTGCGGGCCAAGCATGACCAATGGGCCGCCCGCGGCGCGCCGGTTGAGATGTTCGATGCCGCCAGGGCGGCTGAGTTGACGGGCAGCCCGATCTACCACGGCGGCTGGATGCATCGTTCAGGTGGCCATATCCAGCCCCTGGGCTATGCACGGGGCTTGGCGCGGGCGGCGGCGGCGGCGGGCGCCGCCGTGCATGGGGACAGCCCCGTACTGTCGCTTGACCGGGATGGCGATAAGTGGCGCCTGAAGGTCGGCGGCGGCGCCGTCCGGGCGGAAAAGGTCATCCTGGCGACCAACGGCTATACCACCAATCTGTTTCCCAATCTGCGCCAAACCATCATCCCCCTGCGCTCCACCCATGTGGCGACGACGGTGCTGGGGGACAACGTGGCGAAGAGCATTCTGCCGGGCAATCATGGCCTGTCCGACACCCGTCAGGCGCTGTGGGCCTTTCGCAAGGACCGTTTCGGCCGCATCGTGACGACCTCCGCCCCGGTCTTCACGCCCGGCGCCAAGGCCCGCATGACGGCATCGACTATTCGGCGCCTCAACATCGCCTTTCCTCAGATCGAGCGCCCGGAAGTGGAATATGTCTGGGAAGGCATCATCGCCATGACCTACGAACGCCTACCCCGCTACCACGAACTGGCCGGCGGCGTCATTGCGGCCCTGGGCTACAGCGGCCGGGGCATTGCGCTCGGCACGGCGGTCGGCCGCATGATGGCGCGGCGCGCCTTGGGCACACCGGCCAGTGAAATGGCCTTGCCGCCATTGCCGCTGAAGCCCTGGCCCATGCATGATCTGGTGGTGCCGTTTTCCCGCGCCATGGCCTGGTACTACAAATGGCGCGACAGCCGGGATTAGGTTTCATCAAGGGGCAACGTCACCCGGACCCGCAGGCCGCCTTTCGGCGCATCGTGTAGGGTGATCTCGCCGCGGTGGCGGCGCAGGATGGCACGGGCGCTGGACAGGCCAAGCCCGGTGCCCCCGGTTTCCCGGCTGCGGGAGGTTTCCAGCCGGAAGAAAGGCTGAAAGACCTTCTCGCGCCTGTCTTCGGGAATGCCGGGGCCGTTGTCGGTGATCTCCACCACCGCTCCGCCGGCGCCTTCCGACAAGGTCATGTCCGCCCGTTCGCCATAACGCACCGCGTTGTCCAGAAGATTGCGGAAGGCCCGGCGCAGGACCCCCGCCCGGCATGGCAACGGCAGATGCGCGGAGCCCTCGAAGGTCACGGCCTGGCCGGTATCGGACATGCCCTCGCACAGGCTTTGCAGCAGGGCGGATAGGTCGGTCACGACCGCCGGCTCCTCCCTGGCGTCATCGCGGGCAAATGACAGGGTCTCGTCCAGCATGGCCTGCATTTCGTCGATGTCGGCGATAGCCTTGTTTTGTTGTTCCCCGTCCTCGATGAATTCCGCCCGTAGACGCAGGCGCGTCAGCACCGTCCGCAGGTCATGGGAGATGGCGGCCAGCATCATGGTGCGGTCATCGACGAAGCGGCGCAGACGTTCCTGCATGCGGTTGAAGGCGGCCGCCGCCCGGCGCAGTTCGCCCGAGCCGTCTTCGGGCATGGGCGGCGCGCGCAGGTCGACGCCGAAACGGTCGGCGGCCTGGGCAAAGCGGCGCAGCGGCCGGGTCATCCCGTACGCCGCCCAGATCACCGCGCCCAGAACCAGTATCACCGTCAAGACCAGCCAGCCCCATGGACCCATGCCCCCGTGCAACGGCGTTTGGCGCCGATGCAATCCGACCCGCAGCCAATTGCCGTCCCGCAGGCCGATGGCGATGACCATGCGGTGGCGCCTACCAAACGCCCGCCGGGCGGCAATGCGCCGGCAACACGGACCGCCTATCTTTACCTGCGTACGGCCTTCGTACGATGAAACAAGGAACATGAAGATGAGCAAGACGGTCATTCTGATTTCCTCCGCCATCGGTCTGGTGGCCCTGGCCGCCATCGCGGCGACGACATTATCACTCGGCTCGGCCACCCTGGCGGCGGCCGAGACCAAGGTGGCCTCGGCCATGTTCGGACGCCATCATGGCCGGCGTCACGGCGGCAATCATATCGCGCATTTTTGTTCCCCGGCGCGTGGCGAGAAGGTCGAACAGGCCATTTCCTTCGTGGAGAATTTCATGACCTTCACCGCGCCCCAGCAACAGGCCTGGGACGGCCTGGCCCTGGCGATCCGGTCAGGCAATGACCGGGTTGATGAAGCCTGTTCCACCCTAAAAGACGGCCGGATGCCGCAAAGCGCGGCGGGAAAATTCGCCATGATGGAGACGGTCCTGGGCGCCGGACTTGACATCGTGACCAAGGTGCGTCCGGCCTTCGACCGGTTCTACAACACCTTGAATAGCAAGCAGCGGAAGTCCCTGGATGATTTGCTGTCCCGGCGTCATCGCGGCTGATGCGGGGTGGAGGGGCGGGCCAACAATCGGTCCGCCGCCCAACCGCCAATAGAGAAGGTTTTATCATGGAAACCAGCGAACCGGATCATCCGGGCGTTATCATCCGGCCACCAAGATTGTTTCCAGGCGCCTCGGCCCTGGGCTTGAACATGGATTATTTCAAGCCCGCGCCCTGGCTGCCGAACCCGGTGCAATACCCAATCGGACTGGCTTTGCTGGCCGGCGGCATCGCCCTGATAGCCTTGGTTTTTGGCCGCTTCTGTCCTAATGCCACTGCCGGCCACCTGCCGGGATCATGATTGATAGCCGACCGGGTGGGGCGGCGGGCGGCTTGGCGGCGCGATGAATATCGAATTGATCTAGCCGCGCAGGGCGCCTTGCAGTTTCATGGCGATGCCCATGTCGCCTTCGATCTTCAGCCTGCCGGACATGAAGGCGGAAGTGCCGTCCAGTTCGCCTTCGGTCATGGCGATGAAATCTTCCATGGAGATTTTCAAGGTGCAATCCGCATCGACATCTTCATTGGAAATCACGTTGGGGACCTGGCTGGCGTCCAGCATCAAAAAGGTGCCGTCGCCGAAATCCCACTTCACCGAAGCGCCCAGGCCGCAATCTTCACCGACCGTTTCGCGCAATCCAGCCGTCACCTTTTCCAAAGACATGTTTCTCAAGCTCCCAAGATTAATGCGTCAGGTGGTTTATGCAAACCTTCACATAGCCTTGCCATGGCATGAAAGCAACGGCTCAATAATAATGCCGTTTCTTGACCTCGCGGGGGGCGTTCAGTAGCTTCGGGACGCTCAAGGGCCGCGCCGCACGCGCCGGCCCATAGCTGTTTGATTGAGAGATATCATGCCTTACGGAAGCATTTTCCGCCCTGGACTGTTCGCCGGAGAAACCATGATCGTAACCGGCGGCGGCAGCGGCATGGGCCGTTGCACGGCCCATGAACTGGCCCATCTCGGCGCCAAGGTGGTGCTGATCGGGCGGCGCCGGGAAAACCTGCTCCAGGTACAATCAGAGATAATCGAGGATGGCGGCGAGGCCGAGATCCAGGTGTTGGACATCCGCATCGAAGATGACGTCGTCGCTGCCATCGGCACGATCTTGAACCGCGATGGCCCGGTTCATGGTCTGGTCAACAATGCCGGCGGTCAATTTACCGCCGAATTGGAGGATATCAGCCAGAAGGGTTGGGAGACGGTGGTGCGCACCAATCTGACGGGCGGCTTTTTGATGAGCCGGGAGCTCTATCGTCAATGCATGAAGCAACGGGGCGCGGGCGCCATCGTCAACATCACCGCCGACCATTGGATGTCCCTGCCGACCATGGGCCATTCGGGTGCGGCCCGTGCCGGCATGGAGAACTTCACCATGACCGCCGCCGTGGAGTGGGGCCGCCATGGCGTCCGCGTCAACAGCGTCGCGCCCGGCTGGATCGTAACCTCGGGCTTTGACACCTACGGCGGCGATTGGGGCGATCATATGCGGTCGTTGGAGAAATTCGTGCCCTTGAGCCGTCTTGGACGGGAGGCGGAAGTCGCCGCGGCCATCGTGTTTTTGCTCAGCCCGGCGGCGGCCTTTATTTCCGGCAGTTGCATCAGGGTCGATGGCGCCGCGCCAAATTTGCAACACAATTATCCCCTGCCCGAAGGGCCGGGCAACGCACATTTCGCTGGCTTCCATAGAGAGGTCATGCCGAAAGTCTTCGGCGGCACGGACGAGAGCTAATATCAATGGCCTTTACAAAAATCCTGGTCGCCAATCGCGGCGAAATTGCCTGCCGTATCATGGCCACCGCCCAGGCCATGGGTTATGAAACCGTCGCGGTCTATTCCCAGGCCGACGAAGCTGCCCCGCATGTGGAGATGGCGGACCGGGCGGTCTGTATCGGACCGGCGCCGGTGGCGGACTCTTATCTCGATATGGCCGCCATATTGGACGCGGTGGCGCGGACGGGCGCGGACGCGGTCCATCCCGGCTATGGATTTCTGGCCGAAAACGCCGCCTTTGCCCAGGCCTGCCTGGATGCCGGGCTGGCTTTTATCGGGCCCTCGCCCCGGGCGATTGAGCTCATGGGCAACAAACGTCTGGCCAAATTGCGCATGGCCGAGGCGGGCGTGCCCTGTGTGCCAGGTTACAGCGGCGCCGACCAGAATGACCGGGTCTTGCTGGCGGAGGGTGAAAAGATCGGCTTTCCCATGATGGTCAAGGCCGCCGCGGGCGGCGGCGGACGGGGCATGCGCCTGGTGGAGACCGCAGCCGATCTGGCGGCCGCGATATCAGGCGCCCGCTCGGAGGCGGAGAACGCCTTTGGCTCCGGTGAATTGATTCTGGAAAAGGCCGTGGCCGAAGCGCGCCACGTGGAATTTCAGATCTTCGCCGATGGTCATGGCCATTGTCTGCACCTGGGCGAGCGGGACTGTTCGATCCAGCGGCGCCATCAAAAGGTGGTGGAGGAGGCGCCGTCGCCGGCGGTTGATGCGGATTTGCGCGAAAAAATGGGCGCCGCGGCGGTGGCGGCGGCCCGCGCCATCGACTATGTGGGCGCGGGCACGGTGGAATTTCTGCTGGGCCCGAAGGGTGGTTTCTATTTCCTGGAAAT
>JAYGEB010000119.1:0-7122 GCA_046582595.1 Alphaproteobacteria bacterium
CGGATCGCCGATCAATTCCTCGATGCCGAGAACCTCGCACAATGAGACATAGTGGCGGTCGCGCATGGCGGTGATGTTGATGTGGCTGTCCGCCGTCTTCATGGTGCCGACGGGGACGTAGAGAACCTGCGGGGCGCCGTCCTCGAGGTAATATTCCATCATCTTGGCGCCTTGAAAGGCCGCCGCCGATTGCATCAGGCTGCAATCGATATAGGCCCCGCCGCCAAAACGCAGGCGCGAGATCAGGGCCGAGGAAATGGCCTGATAGGCATACAGGCCGGTCATCACGTCGATGGCGATCATGCCGATGCGCTGGGGCGAGCCCGCGCCATCCCGGTTGATGGACATGAAACCGGAGAACGCCTGGATCACCGAATCCGTGACCGGCAGATCCCGGTACGGGCCTTCCTGGCCAAAGCCGGTGATGGACAGGTAGATCACGTCGTCCCGCATCGCCTTGATATGGTCGTAGCCCAGGCCAAAGCGCGCCATGACGCCGGGGCGGAAGCTTTCCACCACGATGTCGGCATCGGAAGCGAGTTTCCGGGCCACTTCGCGGCCGTCCTCGGTCTTCAGGTCGAGGGCGATGGAGCGCTTGCCCCGGTTGAAGGTGACCGCATGGGCGCACAGATCGCCGTACATCTTGCCCAGGCTCCGGCCCCAGTCGCCGTCCAAAGGCTCCACCTTGATCACATTGGCGCCGTGCTGGGCCAAGAGCATGGTGGCATGAGGGCCGGCGACCCCCTGGGTGGCATCGAATACCTTGATGCCGTCAAGCGGCCTATGGTCGGTCATCCTACAATCCATGAAGTTGCCCCGGTACGGATCACATGCATAGCGTTCTAGCGCCGCCCTGCCAATAGCGCCTTGATTTCGTCCCACCGGACGGCCCGCAGCAACACCGCCGCTCCCCCATACACCGTCAGGCCGGCGGTCACCAATAATAGGAGCGCCAGGACACGCCGTCCCTCGCCGCCCGCGAATTGCGCCGCCAATTGCCCCTTCAGCCACCATAACAACAGCGCCATGACCAGCGCGGCCGCGATGGCGCGGGCCAGGCGTTCCACCAGCCTGCCGTCGGCAATCAGGTCGCCGCGCCGGCGCAAAATCCACCACAACAGCACGACATTCACCCAGGCCGCGATGGCCGTGGCCAGCGCTAGGCCGGCATGCGCCAGGTACCGCATCAAAATAAGGTTCAGAATGACGTTGACCACCACGGATACGAGCGCCACCAGGACCGGCGTGCGGGTGTCCCGGCGGGCGAAAAACGCCGGGCCCAACACCTTGACCAGCACATAGGCCGGCAGCCCGACGGCATAGGCGGTCAAGGCGAAGGCCGTGGCGCGGCTATCGGCGGAGCTGAAGTGGCCGCGCTGAAACAGGGTCAGGATCAATTCGTCCGCCACCAGCAAAAATGCGAACATCGCCGGCAGCGCCAGGAACAAGGTCAATTCAATGGCCCGGTTCAGCGCCGCCAGGGCGCCGGCCTGATCGTTTTGGGCCACCAGCCGCGACAACAGGGGCAGAATGGCGGTTCCGACGGCAACGCCGACCACGCCGATGGGCAATTGGTTCAGACGGTCCGCATAGAACAGGAACGAGATCGAACCCGGCGGCAGGAGGGAAGCCAGGATGAGATCGATCACCAGGTTGATCTGCACGACGCCGGCGCCCAGCGCCGCCGGCAGCATCAGGGTCAGCAGTTCCCGCACCTTGGGGCTTAGCCGCGGCCAGGGCAGGCGCAATCCCATGCCCGCCTTGTGGCAGGCCACCGACAGCCAGATTAGTTGCACGGCGCCCGCCACCGCCACGCCCCAGGCCAGGGCATGGCCGGGGCTGGGTAGCAGCGGCGCGGCCAGGGTAATCGCGGCGATCAGGCAGATATTCAGCAAAATCGGCGTCGCCGCCACGGCCGCGAACCGCTGCAACGAATTCAGCACGCCGCCCAGGAGAGAGACCAGGGAAATAAACAGCAGATAGGGAAAGGTGATCCGCGTGAAGGCGACGGCGAGATCGAAACGCACGGGATCATCCATAAAGCCGGGCGCCAAAACCTGCATGATCCAGGGCATGAAAATCTGCGCCAGGGTGACAAATATCAGCAATGTCAGGAGCAGCACGCTCAACGACTGTTCGGCGAAGGCGCGGGCCTGTTCGGCTCCCCGTTTGCTCAATAGATCGGAGAATAGGGGTACGAAGCCGGCGTTGAAGGCGCCTTCGGCGAATAAACGGCGGAAAAAGTTGGGTAATTTGAAGGCGACGAAAAAGGCGTCCGCCACCGGGCCGGCGCCCAGAACACCGGCGATCAATATGTCCCGTACAAAGCCGAGCATGCGGCTCAACAGGGTGTAGCCGCCCACGGTGGCAAAAGCGCGGAACAGATTCATGGCTATTTCATAGCGGAATTGTATGGCGGGAAATAGGCGCTTTAAAATTGCGCTTACGCCATGGCGGCGTTGTCTTCGTCTTTCATCGCCTCGCTGTCCGGGTCCACGATGGCGTCCAGCAGGCGGTGGCGGATGGTATCGAGCCGGGTGGAAGAGGTGATTTTCAGGCCGAACAGATCCTTGACATAGAACACATCAACCGCCCGTTCCCCGTATGTGGCGATGCGGGCATTGGCGATGGTTAGGGACAGGCCGTAAAACGCCATGGTCAGATCATACAGCAGCGCCGGGCGGTCGCGGCCATTGACCTCGATCACCGTATGGGTGCGGGAGGCATCATTGTCGATGATCACGGCGGGCTGCACCGTGAAGACACTGGCCCGGCCCGGCAGACGGCCGCGTTTTTTGCCCAAGGCGACCGACAACAGCGTTTCGCCGCTCAATATCTTGGCGATGGTCAGGCGCAGGCGGGCAATGTTTTCGGGCCGTTCGATCGGATTACCGTCCATGTCCTGGATGGCAAAGACATCCAGGGCCTTGCCGTCGGTGGTGGTGAAAATCCGCGCCGCGGCGATGGTCCCGCCGCTCAAGGTGATGGCGCCCGCCAGGCGGTTGAACAGACCGGGATGGTCGGCGGTATAGACGGTCAACTGGGTCACTGATTCAAAGGGTTGGACTTGCGTATCGATGGCGATGGCCTGGCCGGCCTCATCCGCCGCGCGCATCATGCGGGCCCAATATTCATGGTCGGACAATTCGGCCGACAGCCAAAAGGCCGCGACGCCGCGGTCCAGGTGGCGACTGACGGCTTCCGCCGGCCAGTCCCGTAAACTCAGCCGCAGGGCCTCCTTGACCGCATCGGCGCGCTCTTCACGGTTCGCCAGGGGCTGGCCGCCCAGCATGTGTTCCTCGGCCCGGCTGTATAGGGTGCGCAACAATTGCCCCTTCCAGCCGTTCCAGATGCCCGGTCCGACCGCCCTGATGTCACAGACGGTCAGCACCACCAGCAATTTCAGCCGTTCCGGGCTCTGTACCTGTTCGACAAAATCAGAGATGCTCTTGGGGTCGTCCAGGTCGCGCTTGAAGGCGGTGTTGGCCATGGCCAGATGCCAGCGCACCAGCCAGGCCACGGTCTCGGTCTCGGCCGGCTCCATGCCGAGGCGGGGGCACAATTCCTCGGCCACTTGCGCGCCCAATACCGAATGATCGCCGCCCCGGCCCTTGGCGATATCGTGCAAAAACAGCGCCACATACAGCACCCGGCGCAGCTTGATCTTGCCGATCACCTCCGTCGATAGGGGGTGATCCTCCGCCAGGCCGCCGTCCTCGATGCGGGCCAGGATGCCCATGGCGCGGATGGTGTGTTCGTCCACGGTATAGACGTGATACATGTCGTGCTGCATCTGCGCCACGACGCGGCCGAAATCGGGGATGAAACGGCCGAACACGCCCGCCTCGTTCATGCGCCGCAATGTGGTTTCGGGATTGCGCCGCGAAGACAGGATTTCCAGGAACAGCCGGTTGGCTTCCGGATTTTCCCGCAAGTCGTTATCGATCAGGCGCAGATTGCGGGTGATCAGGCGCAGGGCCTGGGGATGAATATCCAGCTCTTTTTCATGCGCCACGTGAAACAGCCCGATCAGCTTCACCGGGTCGCGGCGGAAATCGTCCGCGTCCAGCAGATTGATCCGGTCCCCCTCGACCAGAAAGCCGCCCACCTCCCGTTTGCGCAGGCCAAAGCGGGGCAGGCGGAAGCGGGGCCGGCGTTTATGCTGCTCTTCCAAGGCCGAGCAGAAGATCCGCGTCAAATCGCCGACATCCTTGGCGACCAGAAAATAATGTTTCATGAAACGCTCAACGCCAGATCCGCCCTTATGGTCCCGATACCCCAGGCGTTTGGCCAATTCGGGCTGCACATCGAAGGTCAGGCGTTCTTCCGGCCGGTTCGCCAGATAATGCAGGTGGCAGCGCACCGTTCGCAGGAAGGTCTCGGCCTTGGCGAACAGGCGGTATTCTTCCTCGGTGAAAACACCCTGGCCGATCAGTTGCGCCACGTCATCGACCCGGTACAGATACTTGGCGATCCAGAACAGGGTGTGCAGATCGCGCAGGCCGCCCTTGCCGTCCTTGACATTGGGTTCCAGCAGATAGCGGCTGTCGCCCATGCGGTGGTGGCGTTCGTTGCGTTCGGCCAATTTGGCTTCGATGAAATCGGGGCCGGTATCGGCGACCACCTCGGCATCGAAGCGTTCCTTCATATCCTTGAACAGGCCCTCGTCGCCCCACAGATAGCGCCCCTCCAGCAAGGTCGTGCGTATGGTCAGGTCGCTGAGCGAGAGGCGGATGCATTCATTGACGGTGCGCGTGGCATGCCCGACCTTGAGCCGCAGATCCCACAGCATATAGAGCATGTATTCCACCACCTGCTCGCCCCAGGGGGTCTGCTTGTAGGGCAGCAGGAACAGCAGATCGATATCGGAATGGGGCGCCAATTCGCCGCGGCCATAGCCGCCGATGGCGACCAGGCCAATCCGTTCCGAGGCGGTGGGATTGGCGGCGCTGTAGACCACCTTCGTGGTGAAGTCGTAAAGCGCCCGGATCAGTTGATCCAACAGATAGCAATTGGCGGTCAACACCAGATTGCCGCTGGCGCCGTTCTCGAAGCGGCGGCGGACTTCCCCGTGTCCGGCCGCCAGGGCCTCTTTCAACCGCTCCAGAACTGCCAGGCGCAGCTCCATTCCGCCCGGCGAATAGTCTTCCGCCAGTTCCGACAGCGCCTGGCTCAGCGCGGCGCGGTCAATGACCTTGCGCCGGTCGGTGAATGCATCGTTCTGTGCCATGGCCGCGTCGCTATCCGCCGGCGATGGTCACGCCGCCATCGATGCAAAAGGTCTGGCCCGTGGTCCAGGCCCCGGCCTTGGAGGCGAGATAGACGGCGATGCCGGCCAGATCCACCGCCTCGCCCAGGCGCCGCATGGGCGTGCCGGCGGATTTTTCCGCCGCGACCTCCGGGTCCTCATACAGGACGCGGGCGAAGTTAGTCTTGACCAGGCCCGGCGCGATGCAGTTGACGCGGATGTTGTCCTTGCCGAATTCGACCGCCAGGTTACGCACGATCTGCATGTCCGCCGCCTTGGAAATACAATAGGCCCCCAGCATGGTGCTGCCGCGCATCCCGCCCACCGAGGACACGATCATGATGGCGCCGTCCTTGCGGGTCCGCATCTCGGGGATCACCTCGCGGCAAAAAGCCATGTTGCATTTAATATTGACCTCCATGATCTTGTCAAAGGCATCGTCGGGAATGTCCAGGGCCGAGCCGTGGAAGGGGTTCACGGCGGCGTTTAGGATCAGGATATCGATCTGGCCCCAAGTCTCCCGCGCCGTGGCCAGCAGGTTGTCCATTTCCGCTCTGCGCGAAATATTGCACGGCACCGCGATGGCCTCGCCGCCCGCCTCGTTGATCCCGGCCGCGATCTGATCGCACATGTCCGCCTTGCGGGAGGTAATAACGACCCTGGCGCCATGTTCGGCCAGGGCCTCCGCCATGGCCCGGCCAATACCCTTGGTGGAGCCGGTAATGACGGCGACCTTGCCGGTCAAATCAAACAAATTCATGGCCACGATCCTGCTTCCTTTCGATCACGCAAAATTATTCGCGCCGCAGCATAACCGATCCATTTCCATTCCGCGCGGGCAAATCGTGTGACTTTGTCCGGATCTGGTTTAGGATCATGGCGGAAAAGGGAGCTCGATCATGGGATTATGGATTGCCGTGCATATACTGGCGGCGGCGTTTTGGGTTGGGGGGGATGTATTTCGCCCACCAATGCCTGCGCCCGGCCGCGGAACTGCATCTTCCGCCGCCGCAACGCTTGGTTATGTGGCGGGGCGTGCTGCGGCGCTTTTTTTCGCGGGTCTGGCTGGCTATCGCGGCCCTGCTGATCAGCGGCTATTTGATGGTTTTCGTTTATCTCGGTGGATTTTCGGCCGTGGGCCTGCATGTGCATTTGATGCAGGCCTCGGGATGGATCATGATCGGGTTGTTCTTGCATATCTATTTCGGCCCCTATGCCCGGCTGAAGACGGCGTTGAACGCGGAAGACTTTCCCGCCGCCGGGCAACAACAGGCCAAGATCCGCAAAATGGTAGGGATCAATCTGATGCTGGGAATTGTCACCATTCTGCTCGGCGCCACGGGGCGTTTCTGGGCTTATAATCTATAAAAACCGGGAGGACACGGCATGGGTCGGGTACAAGGGAAAATCGCCATTGTCAGTGGCGCGGGCACGGGTATCGGGCGGGCCGCCGCCACCCGCCTGGCGGAGGAGGGCGCCATCGTCACGGTCGCCGAATACGATGCGGCGAGCGGTCAGGCGGTGGCCGAGGAACTGGGCGGCGAGGCGGTTTTCATCCAGCACGACGTGCGGGAGGAGGCGAGTTGGCAAAACCTGTTCCAGGCGGTCGCCGAGCGGCACGGCCGCCCGGATATCCTGGTTAATAACGCCGGCATTCTGGCGACCGAGGACAACCAGCACCTGGCCGTCACGGAACTGGAGCAATGGCGGGCGATCCAGCAGGTCAACGTCGAAGGCGTCTTTCTGGGCTGCAAATACGGCGTCGCGGCGATGACGGCGGACGGCGGGCGGGCCAAGGGCGGCGTCGGCGGCGGCGCCATCGTCAATATGTCCTCCAGCGCCGGTCTGATCGCCACGCCGCATCTGATCGCCTA
>JAYGEB010000199.1:0-1912 GCA_046582595.1 Alphaproteobacteria bacterium
AGGGCTCTTCGGGGGGGTGGCAATCAGGTTGGCGCAGCGGACGATGTATGGTTTGGCCGCATTATCGTCCGGGGCGTCGGCGTGGCAGGCCTCGAAGAGATCATGGGCCGCCTGAAATTCGCCGCCGCGGTAATGCGCCAAGCCTTCCGCGAAGCGGGCCGCGGTGGCATGTTTCTGCATTTGCATGGGCTTGGTATCGCAATCCTATAGCTCATAAATGGAGACCGCCGCCGCGCGCCCCTTCACCACCACCCGGTCCAGTTCGCGGAAGCAAAAGTCTTCCTGACTTTCCAGCCGGGCCCGGGTGAATTCCGAAAACAGGGTGGTTACGCCATACAGCTTGGTCAGGCTCTGAACGCGGGAGGCCAGGTTTGCCGTATCGCCCACCGCATTGCCGTCCAGCCGCTTGCCGCCGTCGATGGCGCCCAGCATCAAGGAGCCGCTGCTGATGCACATGACCATGCGGAAGCGGATGGCAAATTCACCGCCGCCGCCGGAATGATTTCCAAGCATGACATCAGCCTCCGCGAGAACCTATGCTGCGTTTTGTTAATCACCCTGGGTGGCTTGGCAATTCAACGTAGGTTGAAAATGCTCTAGTATTCACCGAAACATAGGATAGAGGGCGTCATGACCGAGGATACCTATTACAAAGACCATTGGGTGGACATCGAACCGGACCGCCTGGACCGTTACGAACAGCAATTCGTCTGGGGCCCGCGCGGCGACAAATTGCTGGAGCCGGCGGATATCCGGACCGGTCAGCAGGTTGCGGACTATGGCTGCGGACCGGGTTATCTTTCGGTCGAGTTGGCGCGGCGGGTTGGCGAGGCGGGTCATGTGCATGCCTTTGACATCAACGCGGATTTCGTGGAGCGGACCCGGGGCAGGGTGGCGGCGAACGGCTTCGCCGACCGGGTTGGCGTCACGCACCTGCAAGGGGACATGCTGCCGCTGGACGACAACAGCCTGGACCGCCTGGTGATCAAGAATGTGATGGTCTATGTGGATGACCCCCTGGCCAGCCTGGGCGAGTTTCGCCGCGTGGTGAAACCGGGCGGCAAGGTCCATGTCATCGACAGTGATTTCTACATGGCGGCGTTCGATCCTATTCCGCCCCTGGACTGGCGCGCGGTTCTGGATGCCGGAATCCATGCTTTCCGCACCCCGGCGATCGGGCGCAAATTGTATGGCTTGGCATTGGCGGCGGGCTTCTCCAGCGTCGAGGTGGAGGTGGTCGCCACGCCCGATACCTCCGGGCGCATGTTCAACTTTATCCAGAACATGGCCGGCTATGCCCGCCAGGGCGGCAAGCATGACGAGGCGGTGGTCCAGCGGGTGCTCGACGTGGCGGAGAAGGCGGTGGCGGACGGCACGTTTTTTGCCCTGAACCCGCAGTTCCTGGTGACGGCGACGGTGTAGGGCATGGCGGTTTCGGTCACCTTCGTGGGCTGCGGCGATGCCTTTGGCAGCGGCGGGCGTTTTAACACCTGCATCCTGGTGGACGGCGGCGGCCTGCGCTTCACCATTGATTTTGGCGCTTCCTCCCTTGTCGCCCTGAACAAGCTAGATATCGCGCCCAACTCCATTGACGCGGTTCTGTTGACGCATATGCATGGCGACCATTTCGGCGGGCTGCCGTTCCTGCTGCTCGACTCCATGTTGGGCGCCCGCCGCGAGGCGCCCTTGACCATCGTCGGGCCGAAAGGCGTGGAAGCCCGCGTGGACCAGGCGATGGAGGCTCTGTTCCCCGGTTCCGGCGCGATGCGGCCACGGTTCGCCCTCGACTATGTTGAACTTGATGTTGGCCGGGCGAAGGAGGTCCTCGGTCTGGCGGTGACCCCGTTCGCGGCCAAACACACGCCGCAAACCAATCCAACCGCCTTGCGGGTCGAGATCGGAAGAGCACACG
>JAYGEB010000251.1:0-13216 GCA_046582595.1 Alphaproteobacteria bacterium
AACTGGCCACCCTGCTGGCCGTTCTGGCGCTCGCCTTTTGTCTGGCCTACAAGGCCGGTCTGTGGGCCGCGCGCCTGAAGCCGCCCCGGCGCAAAGCCCATGGCCGCTTGCAGCGTTCCATCTTTGCCCTCGGCCTGAATGTTTTGAGAAAAGCCATGGTCAAATCGAGTGAACCCGAATTTGGCCATCTCATGGCCGCCCTACTCACCTCCAAAATCCCTCGAAGTCCGCAGATAGGTTGGGTTTTATGAAAAGAGTCGGGTACTGTGGCAATATTGTGCGAATTTCTTTGAAGTACCCATGACTTATCCCCGCAAAATCAATATTATTTGAAGACTCAATCGGTTGCATTACAGCGCCATGGTCGAACCCGTCACTCCCGCGAAAGCGGGAGTCCAGAGCAACCGGTACGGCATATGGATTCCCGCTTTCGCGGGAATGACATCGCCGGACGGCAAAAAATACAACACATAAGCCCCTCTTTGAAACGATTCCGAGCCCTTGCCGCTACGGCAGCACGGCCTCGCCCTCAATCTCGACCATGGCGTTGGGGTCCAGCAGTCGGCTGACCTCGACCAAGGTCATGGCCGGAAAATTCTTGCCCAGGTGCCGGCCCCAGGCCGCGCCGACCGCCGGGCCGGCGGCGTTGAAGGCATCGACGTCGGTGACGTAGGCCCGCAGCATCACCAGATGTTCGGGTTCCCCCCCGGCGGCGCGCAGAATGGTCACCAGGTTGCCCATGGCGCGCTCCCACTGGCCGCCGAAATCCAGATCCGGATCCACGGGCGTGTTGCCGTTCGTGGCGGCGATCTGTCCGGCATTACGCAGGATGCGGCCGCCAGTGGCCACCACGCCGTAGGAAAAGCCCCGCGCCCGGTTCCAGCCCTCGGGTAAAACCGCCCGGTAATCGATCTCGCTCATGCTCTTGCCTCCGCCAAATGTGATACCGGTACAAAATAACCCGATGGCATCCCCCTTCGCCAGCCCTTATGCTGCCGGCACCAATTCAATTCCGCCCGATTTACGAGAGCCGCTTGCCCCAAAACTCCCCGCCCGCCTTCAATACCACGCCCACGGTGCTGGCCTTGATCGCCCTGAATGTGGTCGTCCACGTCGTCCGGCTGCTATTGCCGGAACACTGGGCGATGATGATGGGCACGCTGGGAGCCTTTTCGCCACCTTGGTTTTTAGCCACGGTGACGGGCGCGCAATCGGACTATGCCATTCCCTTGTTGCTGTCGCCCATCACCTACGCATTTTTGCATGGCGATCTATTGCACCTGGGCATCAACATGGCGTTTCTGCTGGCCTTCGGCACGGCGGTGGAGCGGCGGCTGGGGCGGTACCGGTTTTTGGCGCTTTATTTCGTCTGCGCGCTGTTCGCGGCCGGGGCCAGCGTGGCCTTGTTCCAGGCAACCCAGGAACAAACCTTCATGGTCGGCGCCTCGGGCGCCATTTCGGGCTTGTTCGGCGCCGCGCTGCGCCTGACCATGCGCCGGGTCCATGCCGCCGCGGCCATATTCATCGGACTTAATCTGATCATGGGCTACACCGGATTGCCCAGCATGGGCGAGGTGCGGGCGATCGCCTGGGAGGCCCATATCGGCGGCTTTCTGGCCGGCTTTATTCTGCTGCCGCTGTTCGCCGGCGCGGCCCGGCAATTTCGAAGGGGACCATCATGAAAATCACCGGGCTGCGCATGGAACAGGTGGAAATTCCGCTTGAAACACCAATCCGCACCGCCATACACCAAGTGGCTTCCATCGGCTGCGTGCTGGTCTCCATCGATACCGATGACGGCCATACCGGCGAAGGTCTGGTCTGGTCCATGGGCACGCGGCGTTTGGCGACGCTGGAGGCCATGATCGAAAGCCTGGCCGTCAAGGTTATTGGCCGGGACCCCCATGAACATGCCGGCCTGTGGGCCGAAATGTGGCGTGATCTGAATTTTTTCGGCGCCAAGGGCATTACCCTGTTCGCCATCGGCGCCATCGACATGGCCCTGTGGGACCTGGTCGGCAAGGCCCACGGTCTATCCGTCTGCCGCCTGTTGGGACAAACCAGGGACCGGGTGCGGGCCTATCATTCGGGCGGTCTGTGGGTCTCCCTTTCCATTGACGAATTGCAGGCCCAGGCCAGGGACTTCCTCGCCCAGGGCTACCGCGCCATGAAAATGCGCCTGGGCAAGCCGCATATTTCCGAGGATATGGAGCGGGTGGCGGCGGTGCGCGAGGCCATTGGCCCGGATATAGATTTGATGGCCGATGCCAACCAGGGTTTTTCGGTCAATCATGCCATCCGCCTGGGCCGCCGGTTGGAAGCCTACAACCTGGTCTGGTTCGAGGAGCCGGTGCAGGCCCATGATCTGGCGGGGTCGGCCCGGGTGGCGGCGGAAATCGACACCCCCATCGCCAGCGGCGAGACGGAATACGCCCGCTACGGCTTCCGCGACATGCTGGAGCGCGGTTCGGCGGATATCCTGATGCCCGATCTGGAGCGGGTCGGCGGCATCACGGAATTCATCAAGGTGGCGCATATGGCCGATGCCTTTGACATCCCCATCTCGCCGCATGTCTATTCGGAACAGAGCCTGCAACTCTGCGGCGCCTTGAACAATGTCAACTACTCCGAGATGATGCCCTGGTTCGCCGTGCTATATCATGAAAGCATGGAGCTGGTGGACGGCGACATGCTGATCCCCGACCGCCCCGGCCTGGGCTTTACCTTCAACCCGGACGCCGTCGGGAAGATGCGCGTGAGATGATGGAGACGCGAATGAAAATCGCCAAGATCGATACCCATCTGGTTCGGCTGCCCTACACCACGGGGGGCAGTGGAAATATCGGCAACATGGATTGGACCACCCTGGACTATGTCCTGGTCCGCATCGAGACCGAAGGGGGCCTGGTCGGCTGGGGCGATGCCTTTGCCTATGGCGGCGCGGCGCGGGCCACCAGGGCGGTGGTGGATCACATGCTGGCGCCATCGCTGATCGGCAAGGATGCCGCGGCCATCGGGCAACTGTCTTATTATCTGCAACAGGGCAACCATCTGCTGGGGCGTTACGGCATCACCATGTTCGCCATTTCAGGCATTGATATCGCCCTGTGGGATCTGGCCGGCAAGGCGGCGGGGCAGCCCGTCTCCACCCTGCTGGGCGGCGCCCGGCGGAGTGAAATCCCCGCCTATGCCTCGCTGTTCAACTACTCCGACCCGGATCAGGTGGCCGAACATTGCCAGCGCGCGCTGGGCGAAGGGTACCGCTCCATCAAGTTGCATGAAACCGCCGAGGCCCAGGTCCGCGCCGCCCGCGTCGCCATGGGCGACGGCGTGCCCCTGATGGTCGATACCAACTGCCCCTGGACGCCGTGGAAGGCGCGCGAGATGGCCCTGGCCTTCAAGCCCTATGATCTGCATTGGCTGGAAGAACCGATCTTCCCGCCGGAGGATTTCGAAAGTCTGAACCGCCTCGGGATCGAGGTCGATATCCCCTTGGCGGCCGGCGAGAACGCCTGCACGGCGTTTGAGTTTCAACAGATAATCGAGGCCGAGGCGGTAAGCTACCTTCAGCCCAGCGTGACCAAGGTCGGCGGCATCACGGAATTCCGCAAGATCATCGCCATGGCCGAAGTCCAGGGCGCCACGGTGATGCCCCATGCGCCCTATTTCGGCCCCGGCCTGTTGGCGACATTGCACATCCTCGCCACCCTGCCCGACGAATGCCTGGCCGAATGTTTCTACTACAAGACCCTGGAAGCCAGCCTGTACGGCGAGGCCATCGTCGCCAAGAACGGCAACATCACCGTCCCCACCGGCCCCGGCCTCGGGCTAGACCCGGACCCGGACGTGATCAAGGACTACGCCGCCAAGGACCTCTGACCGGCGCAATATCTTTTATAGTGACGTAGTAATTATATTGAAGAATATTGTTAATAAATTATAGTTTTCAGCTATTTTTTATAGGTATTACGTCCCCGAATTAAATTCACACTTTGGGCAATGCACCGTATTGCGGGGACACGTAACAAGTACATGTCCCCGTAATACTCGGCCGGCGGCGGTTCTCTTATTAGCGGTTGCGTTCGCGGAGGATCATGTCGGCGCATTTTTCGCCGACCATGATGGCGGGCGCGTTGGTATTGCCGGAGGTGATGGCGGGCATGATCGAGGCATCGGCGATGCGCAGGCCCGAGAGGCCGCGCACCCGGAGGCGGTCATCGACCACGCTCATTCCGTCCACGCCCATTTTGCAGGTGCCGACCGGGTGATAGATGGTGGCGGCGTGGTTGCGGATATGTTCGATGATCTCGTCATCGCTTTGGGCCTGGGCGCCGGGACCATGTTCGCGGTCCAGATATTCGGCGAAGGGCGGCGTGTTGATAATTTTACGCAAAATCTTATAGCCGCGCAGCATGCCCCGTACGTCCTCGTCCCGGTCCAGGTAGTTGGGCTGAATGGCCAGGCGGGTACCACCGTTCCGGCGCACCAGGCTGACAGCGCCCCGGCTTTTCGGCCGGGTGTAGCAGATCGACGCCGTGCCGCCCGGAAACGGATGGAAGACGAAGCCGCCCTTGGAGGAATAATCGAAACTGAAGGGCCGGTAGTTGATCTGAATGTCGGGCCGTCCCCCCTGCCCGCTTGAATCCAGAAAGCCGCAAATTTCCGTGCTGGTCAGCCCGAAGGCGCCCGTGCGCGTGACGCCGTATCGCAGCAATTCAAAGCCCATGCGCGGCTTGCTGGCGAGCATCTGGTTCAAGGTCGGATAGGCCGGCTTTAGGCGCGGCTGAAGGTGGATAAACATATGATCGTGCAGATTTTTACCCACGCCCGGCAGATGATGGCTGGGTTCCACGCCCACGGCCCGTAATTCCGCGCCATCGCCAATGCCCGATTGCAGCAATATCTGCGGCGAACCGACGGCGGAGGCCGAGAGGATGACCTCGCGACCGGCTTGCACCGTGATCATCCGGCCCGCCTTGTCCACATATTCAACGCCGCTGGCCCGCGTTCCGTCCAGCAGGATACGCCGCACATCGGCCCCGGTGCGGATGGTCATGTTGGGCCGTTTTTTGGCGGACCGCAAATAGCCCCGCGCGGTGGAATCCCGCCGGCCATTGCGGATGGTGCCCTGAACCGTGGCGATGCCGTGCTGATCGCCGGTATTCAGATCGGGGATACGGGGAATTCCGGCGGCCACCGCCGCCGCCAGAAACTTATTGGACGATTGGTTGCTGACCACCGTGTCGGTCACCGCAATGGGCCCGCCGACGCCGTGGCTGGCGTTTTCGCCGTGCTGGTGATCTTCCATTTTTTTGTAAAATGGCAGCACGTCATCCCAGCCCCAGCCTGTATTGCCGCCGTCGCGCCAGTCATCGTAATCCTGGGCCTGGCCACGGATATACAGCATGCCGTTGATCGACGAGGAGCCGCCCAAAACCTTGCCGGAGGGGAAAAACATCTGCCGCCCGTTCAGCCCCGGCACCGGCTCTGACTTGCGCAGCCAGGTGGTATTCGGGTTGGTCAGCAAATGGGGAAACAGCACCGGAATATGGATGAAGGGATGATGGTCCTTGCCGCCCGCCTCCAACAGGCAGACGGTGGTCTTGCCATCTTCCGACAGCCGCGCGGCCACCGCCGCGCCGCCTGAACCCGAACCGATGACGATATAGTCGTATTGCATCAGGATCCCCCTCTAGCGCCGCGCCAAGGCCAAACCCAGCCCCGTGCCGATCAGCAGAGCGCCAGTGATACGGCCGCGGATTTTGGCCCGCCGGGCCCCCGACAAGACGCCGCGCAGCCGCCCGGCCAACAGGGCATAGCCCGTATCGAAGGTCGCCGCGATGACCACGAAGCTGAGGCTCATGACCATCAACTGCGGCGCCAGGGGCGCCGTGGCGTCGATGAATTGCGGGAAGAAGGCGGCATAGAACAGGATCGTCTTGGGGTTGGTGACGGCGACCACGATACCCTGCCAGAACACGGCCGATTTGGCCCGCCGTTCGCCGGCCCTGGCCGCCCCAAGATCGACCCCCCTGGATCGCCATTCCCGGATGCCTAGCCAGATCAGATAAGCGGCGCCCAGCCAGCGGATCAGGTCGAACAGATCGGCCAGCAACACCAGCGCCGTGGAGAGGCCAAGAGCGCCGGCCGTCACCAACAAGGCGTTGCCAAGGGTCGATCCCGCCACCGTCGCCAAGCCGGCCGCGGTGCCGTGGCGCAGGGAGCGTGCGATGACCAGGGTGACAATGGGACCGGGCATCAAAATCAGCACCGCCGTGGCCAGGCAAAATGCCAGATAAAGTTCCATGCTCATGAACCATAGCTAGCCATAGATACCCCATCCCGGCAACAGCCTTGGCAGGACCGCCCGAAGGCCGCATTATAAGGCCAACTGGAAATAGGAGTGCCGCCGGGGAGCGTGGGACGCATGACAATAGACACATCGGAATGGTCGCTGGTCGGGTTGGTGCGGCGGCAGGCGGCGGTTCTGGGCGAGCGGGTGTATATGTCATTCGA
This sequence comes from Alphaproteobacteria bacterium, assembly GCA_046582595.1. Lineage (GTDB taxonomy): Bacteria > Pseudomonadota > Alphaproteobacteria. The sequence continues at coordinate 6,517 of JAYGEB010000251.1, forward strand.
GCATGGCACCACGCTGACCTACGGCTCCCTGGACCGCGACAGCGATCATCTGGCGCGCAATCTGGCCAGCCTGGGCGTGGCTCCGGGCGACCGGGTCATGGTAATGTTGAAAAACCGCATCGAATTCATGCTGGCCATGATCGGGATCATGAAACTGGGCGCCCTGTTCGTGCCCATCAACACAGAATTGAAGGGCGCCTTCCTGCAGCATCAAATGCGCAACGCCGAACCCAGGGTGGTATTCTTGGACCACGGCCTGCGGGATGCCTTCGACAATGTTCAGGGCGGCAATGAATGCCTGGCGGCGACGATTTACGTGGGCGGCGATGTGCCCGAAGACCGGCCGGATGTTTTGTCCGGCGCGCCGGCCATGACCTTCGAAGGGTTATGTGCCTTGGCGGGCGCGGGCGACGAGGTTCTGGTCGAGGCGAAGCCCGAGGACATTGCCTGTATCATGTACACCTCCGGCACCACGGGGCCGTCCAAGGGCGTGCTGATGCCGCACGCGCACTGCTATCAGTTCGGCAACGGCGTCGCGTTGAATTTCGCCATGACGGCGGACGACCGCCAGTACATCTGCATGCCCCTGTTCCATGCCATGGGGCTTTTGATGCAGGCCCTTTCGACCCTGATAACCGGCGGCCAGGCCTATTGCATCGAACGCTTTTCGCCCAACACCTGGCTGGACGACGTGCGCACCTATGGCGCCACCGTAACCAATGCCCTTGGCGTGATACCGGAGTTTATTTTCCGCACGCCGGAAACCGAACATGACCTGGACAACAAATTGCGCAAGGTCCTCGCCGTGCCCGTCGCCGCCGAATGGGGCGAGGCCATGGTAAAACGTTTCGGCTTCAAATTCGTCCAAGCTTACGGCATGACCGAGATCAATCTGCCCTGCTACACCAACGACGACGACCCCCTAGACCCCGGCATGGCCGGCCACGTGATGGAGGATATGTTCGAGGTTCGCATCATGGACGCCGCCACCGATGCCGAGTTGCCCCAGGGCGAGATCGGCGAGATCGCGGTGCGGCCCAGGGTGCCGTTCGTTTTCAACCAGGGTTATTTCCGCATGCCGGAGAAGACCGTCGAAACCTGGCGCAATTTTTGGTTCCACACCTCCGATGCGGGTTACTTCGACGAGGCGGGCCGGCTGTACTATGCCGACCGCATCAAGGACCGCATCCGCCGCCGGGGCGAGAATATTTCCAGCTTCGAGATCGAACAGGTACTGAACGACTATCCGGAGGTCAATGAAAGCGCCGTGGTCGGCATCCGGGTCGAGGGCGCGGGCGGCGAGGACGAGGTCAAGGCCTACATCGTCACCGAGGGCGGCAAGGCTATCGATAACATCGCCCTGTTGGATTACTGCGCCGAGAACATTCCCCGCTTCGCCGTGCCCCGCTATATCGAAACGGTCGAGGCCGTGGCCAAGACCGCCACCGGCAAGATCCTGAAGGAACCCCTGCGCCAGGCCGGCGTTACCAACCGCACCTGGGACCGGGAAACCGTCGGCTACAAGATCGCCCGGCGGGTTTGAAAAATTTCCGCGTCCGCCCAATGGCGGTGTCGCCAAAATACGGTCACGCCATGCCGGCGGGCGGGGGAGCGGGTGGCTCGGCGATTCAACATTAGTTGAAAATGCCCTAATTGACCGCCACCGCATCGCCCAATGTGGGCCCAATCTCGCCATTGATGACCAAATCGGCATGGCTGTCCAGGTCGGTCGGTTCGCGGTTCAGGATGACCATTGCGGAGCCATTCTGTTTCGCCATGACCGGAAACCCGGCCGCCGGGTAGACCACCAGGGAGGAGCCGATGGCGATGAACAGATCGCAGGCCAGGGTCTCCCGCTGAGCCAGCGCCATTTTGTCTTCCGGCATGGCCTGGCCGAAGGATATCGTCGCCGTCTTAATGAATTCGCTGTCGCATTCCCGGCAGACCGGCATGGTCTCGTCGGCTAGGAAAGCCGCCTTTATGGGCCCCAGTTCATGGCGCAGGCCGCAGCCCAGGCATTTGGCGTAGGTGGTATTGCCATGCAACTCGATCACCTGGTCGTCCGGCACGCCGGAAACCTGATGCAGGCCGTCGACATTCTGGGTGATCACGGCGGAAACCTTGCCCCGCTCCACCAGACGGGCGACGGCGCGGTGGCCGCGATTGGGTTCGGCGGCCGACATGGTGCCATCCATGGCGAATTTGCGGCGCCAGGATTCCCGGCGCATCTCGCCCGAGGCCATGAAGTCGCCAAAATCTATGGGCTTGTACTTGCTCCACAGGCCGCCGGGAGAGCGGAAATCGGGGATGCCGGACTCGGTACTGATACCGGCGCCGGTGAAAATCACCACGCATTCCGCGCCCTCGATCAAATCATGCAGGCGTTTGACGTCGTCACTATTGGCGAATTCCATCACGCTAACCCAATGCTTCAAGAAATAATGTCCGATAATCCTCCGCCGACAACGGCCGGGGGTTGGTGGCCGTGGTGTGATCGGCCACGGCATGGGGGATCAAGGGCTCGATCATGTCCTCCGTCACGTCCATCTCCCGCAAATTGGCCGGCAGGCCCAGGCGGGCGTTCAGGGCCGCGACTTCCTCGGCCAGCTCCGCTTCGGGCGGCAGACCCCAGATCTGCCGCACCTTGGCATATTTATCGCCCACGAATTCGGCGTTGAAGCGGATCACGGCGGGCAGACAAACCGCATTCAGGGTGCCGTGGTGCAGGATCGGGTCGGCAATGGAGCCAAGCGGGTGCGACATGCCATGCACCGCGCCGAGACCCTTTTGAAAGGCCATGGCGCCCTCCATCGAGGCCATCATCATCTGCCAACGCGCCTCCCGGTCGCCGCCGTCGGCGACCGCCCGCTCGACGAAGCGCAGGGCCCGGCCGAGGCCGTCCGTGGCAATGGCATCGGCGGGAGGATTGATGGCCGGGGCGCAAAAGGTCTCGAAACAATGGGCAAAGGCGTCCATGCCCGTGCCGGCGGTGAGCATCTTGGGCATGGAAATCGTCAGGTCGGGATCGCACAAGGCGACCTTGGGGATCACATGCGGGCTGCCAAAGGCTAATTTGCGGCCATCATTCAAAATCATGATGGCGCCGCGGCCCACCTCGCTGCCGGTCCCGGCCGTCGTTGGAATGGCGATGACGGGGGCGACCGCGCCGGTAATTTTCGGGCCGCCGCCCAGGATCACCATATACTCCGATAATTCGCCCGGATGGGTCGCCATCAAGGCGACGGCCTTGGCCAGATCCATGGAAGAGCCGCCACCCAACCCAATGACGCCGTCGCAGCACGCCGCGCGGTATTGCTCCAGCGCTTCGCCCATGGCCGCCTCGGTCGGGTTTTCCGGCGTGCGGTCAAATGTTTCCGATCGTCCGGCGTCCGCCAATTGTTCAATAACCTGGTCCAGCAGACCGGCCGCCCGCACCCCCTTATCGGTCACGATCAAGGGGCGGGAGATACCCAGCTCCGCCATTTCCGCCGCCAATAGCCGTACGGCGCCGAAATCGAACTGGATTTTTGTCAGATAGGTAATGGTTGTCATGGCCTGTCCTTCAACCGCGCGTTTCGCCCGCGTGACGGCGAGCGTCGGCATCATCGCGCCCCCTGGCATATACTGGCAAGTGGAACCTGCCGCCGGGTCCGGGCCGAAATAAGAAATGGCCGTGTCGATTAAGACACGGCCATTTCTATTATTGAGGGCCGCGGATGGGGGGGGCCGCGGCCCTCGGCGCTAGCAGGGGATTGCAGCGCCTGGGGACAATTTGGTGGTCGCCTCGCGGCGGCGCACCCCGCCGCCTTAGCGATGCCCAGCCGGCGCTCGATCCGGCATTGGAGGCATCCTTGGCAACGGATTTTTATAACTATAGGAACCCGCGCAAAAGCCCGCATTGATCTAGATCAAATGCAAAAATTCTAATGTATTGGGGCCGAACTGACTGAATTTCGAGGCGGAAACTACAAACTCTTACTTCGTTCCCGACGCAGGCGGTCGTCGTCCGACTTCACCTCGCGATAAATACTGCTCAACAAACGGGCCAAGTGGTTGCGGCCCTGTTCCAGGGCCTGTTCCACCGCCCAGACAAGCTTGTCCGGTATGCGGCGAACATAACGGTCCTGACCGCTCGCCTGACGCACGCATTGACGGACTTTCAACCAGTGAAGCACCTCTTCCAGGGAGCCGGAATCCAACACCTAGATCATTTTTTCCGTCGTGGCATTTTCCACCTCGGCGCCATGCCGCGCGATCAACGCCTCGGCCGCATCGCGGATTTCGCGATCGAATTGTTCTGGCGGTGTTTCTTCGGACATGGACTACAAACTTTCACAGCGTGCGGACATTTAGAATAGCGGCTTTTTTCCCATAGTTGTAGTCAATCAATGGCTACTCCTGAAAACAATTCATCGACGGATCTTGGGCAGGAGCGGAATGGGCGGTGAATTTCACATTTCGTTAAGGCATCAAGGAGTAAGTTTGAGCACGCCAAGGATATATCCAATTCGGGGGCCCCGGTGCAAGTATTCCGGCGTCCCGTTTGAGAAAGCATTCGATATGCGGAGTATACTCGCAAACGCTGCTCAACCGCCCGTCAACGATTCCGAAGTTCGGGAATTATTCAAACTCGCCCAGGAAAAATCCAAGGAAGGCCGGGAATCCCTCTATAGCGCGATTGGTGATCTGTTCGAACGCCGGGCGGATGAACTGCAAAGCGGCGAACGGGAACTGATGATCGAGATTTTGGAGCGGTTAAGCCGGGATGTCGAGATGTCGGTGCGGACCGGGTTGGCCAATCGTTTAAACGAGAGCGGCGACGCGTCCTATGACCTTATCCGCATGCTGGCCAACGATGATATACAGGTGGCCTACAAGATTCTGGCGACAAGCCTGATCCTGCGCGACAACGATCTGGTGGAGGTGGTGCGCCATCGCTCCATGCAGCATCAATTGGCCGTGGCCATCCGCAAGGACGTCAGCGAGGAAGTTTCCACCGCCCTGGTCGAGGCGGGCAGCGAGGATGTCATCGTAACCCTGCTGAACAACCAGGATGCCCGGATTTCCGCCGACGTGCTGGATTACCTGGCGGAAGAATCGAAGCGCGTCGATAGCTACCAAAAGCCTCTCGTACGCCGCCCAGACCTCCCCTCCGAACTGGCCGAGCGGATGTATTATTGGGTCTCGGCCGCCGTGCGCAATCATATTGTCGAAAATTTCGATGTGGATATCGATAATCTGGACGACCAGTTGTCGGCCACCGTCGCGGACGTGCTTGAAACCGAAGACAATAACAAGGGCGGCGGAGGCGCCGCCGAGCGCTTGGTGGAGCGTCTGTTCGACAGTGGCGGCCTATCGGCGGATTTCGCCCTGAAATCCTTGCTCCAGGGCCAAGTTTCAATTTTTGAATTCGCCTTCGCCAAAATGGTCGGAATCAGGCCGGTTTTAGCCCGGCGTATTGTTTACGAACCGGGGGGCGAGGCGCTCGGCATCGCGTGCCGGGCGATCGGGTTGGAGCGCCCGGTTTTTCTACAGATCTATCAGTTGACCCGGAAGGCGCGAAGCCGCGAGACAAGCCTTGGCAAGGACGAAGTGGTGCGATTGACCAGGTTTTTTGAATCCATCAGCCGGGAATCGGCTTTGCTGGTCCTGCGCAAATGGCAGCGGGACAAACGTTATCTGGATGCCGTCCGCGCCTTAAAGAACTGATGCCAATTCCCGGCGATAAATTTCCGCTGCCCTTTTTCGCTGGAACACGGCATAATCAGCCCCCATATCCCGATTGTGGCATGGCCGTTTTGGAGGCAAGGGCGCGAATGATTGATCGTTTGATTGATCCCTTTGGACGTAGTGTTGATTATCTGCGGGTGTCGGTGACCGACAGGTGCGATTTTCGGTGCGCCTATTGTATGTCCGAGGATATGACCTTCTTGCCCAAGGCCGAGGTTTTGAGCCTGGAGGAAATTGCCCGCCTGTGCGGCGCCTTCATCGGGCTTGGCGTCCGCAAGCTTCGCATTACGGGTGGCGAGCCTCTGGTGCGGCGAAATGTCATGTGGTTGTTCCGACAATTGGGACGGCATCTGGAGACCGGCGATCTGGATGAATTGACCCTCACCACGAATGGGTCGCAATTGTCTCGCCATGCTGCGGAGCTTTATGCCTGCGGCGTGCGCCGGGTCAATGTTTCCCTCGATACCCTGAACCCGGACAAATTCCTTGCCATCACGCGGTGGGGAAAATTCGACCGTGTCATGGCCGGCATCGATGCCGCCCAAGAGGCCGGCCTGGCGGTGAAGATCAATGCCGTGGCGCTGCAAGATTTCAATGAGGACGAATTCGACCGGATGATCGCCTGGTGCGGCGAACGAAGCCTCGATATGACCTTGATCGAGGCCATGCCCATGGGTGACGTCGGCCAGAACAGGGCGGATCAGCACCTATCTCTGGCGGAAGTCAGACGGAACCTGGAGCGGACCTGGACCTTGCAAGCCAGCGATCACCAAACTGGCGGGCCGGCCAGTTACGTTACGGTTGCCGAAACCGGGCGGAAGTTGGGCTTCATCACGCCGTTGAGCCACAATTTCTGCGAATCCTGCAACCGTGTCCGCCTGACCTGCACCGGCACGTTGTTCATGTGCCTGGGCCAAGATGACGCCGCCGACCTGCGGACCCACTTGCGGGCATCGGCCGACGATGAGGT
>JAYGEB010000389.1:0-7174 GCA_046582595.1 Alphaproteobacteria bacterium
CTGATGCAGCGAAAATCATTCAAACAGATGCTCATGCCGCCACCAAAATACCCCCCTCCCGCTCTCGCCACGCCGCAAATGCAGATGGCCCTTTGATGCAAACTGGAATAAATCTAAAGTTAAACCGGACAGCAGTGGGCCTGACCCGGCAATCCATGGTGCCGCGTGATTAAGCGTTTCAAAGAAATCGTCTAACTCCGGAATTGCTCGATCTCCAATTGGTCCCGTAACTCGCGCGTCGCCGCTTCCTTGTCGTCCTCCAACGGGATGCCGCTGCCGTCGGCGATTTTCACCACCGCCGAGAACGAGGCGATGGTGGCGCAGGCATCGACGAAGGCGGCATCGCCCAGGCCATCGCGCACGGCGCGGCGGGCCGCGGCCATGCCCGCCTCGTCGACCGCGCAGACCGCCTCGACTAGGCCGATCAGTATTTTGCCGTGGGGCACGCTATCGGCCAGGCCGCCGGCCGTCATGATGGCGGAGAGATCGTATTCATCGCCGGAATTTTCGCCGCTCGCACGGAGCAGGGCTGAATGGGAGACGGTTCAGTAATAGCACCCGTTCAGGGCCGAGGTGCGCCCCGCGATCAATTCGATCTGGGCGTGGCCGATGGCGCGGAAATCATGATCAAAATCCCGGATCTCGTGGTCCTTGAGATACAGTTCCACGTCCAGGTCAAAGAAATTGAAGACCTCTTGCGGCACCAGGCCGAGGCCGCGATGGATATTCTTGTCGCCGTGCACGGGATAGGGGTTGAGCTCCTCCGCCCCCACGTCCTCCGGCGCCAGGGTCGAAACCCAGGCCAGGTTGCGTTTCGCGCCCCTGGGCAATTGGCGCGTCGGTTCACCGGGCAAGGGCGCCGGCAAATTCCGCAGGGGCAGTCCCAGGGCCTGATGCAGCTTGTCCAGGGCGGTCAAGACGGCAATGATGCCAATAATCTCGACATAATGGGTTTCTTCCAGGTCCAGGCCGCGCACCCATTTTTCCGTGATCCGCCCGGCATCGGTCGCCAGGCGGTGAATGGCCTCGACCGCCGCCGGGAATAGTTCGCCCAGGGCATCGTGTTCGCCTGCAACCGTATAGGGCGAGAGCGATGCCTTGCGCGCCTGGCAAAGGCCGCAGCCCGCAGCCTGGCGCGCCTCCGCCGCGATGGCCAGGCGCTGGGCGCCGCTCCACCAGGTTCCGGGACCGGCCAGACGCTCCCAGGCCACTTCGATCTCGCGGAGCAGGCTTTCGCGGATCGGTAGCTTTTCGCCAGCCACCTCGATTTCGCTCATGGCTTCAGTTCCGTTTCATGATGTTGCGGGCCAGGGCCCAGCGGTGCACTTCCGAGGGGCCGTCGTAGACGCGGAAGGCGCGGATATCGCGGTAGATGCGTTCGACCACGGTGTCGTCGGTAATGCCCCGGCCGCCCAGCACCTGCAGGGAGCGGTCCACCACCGCCGACAGCGCCTCGGAACAGCGCACCTTGGCCATGGAGGTTTCGTTGCGCGCCTGCTCGCCTTGATCCAGCAGCCAACTGGCCTGCCAGATCGCCAGGCGGCAGAAGTGCAGATCGGTTTCGTTCTCCGCCAGCATGAAGCCGATGCCCTCATGCTCGCCGATCAGCTTGCCAAAGGCCTGGCGCTGCTTGGCGTAGGCCACGGCGATGTCATGGGCGCGCACGGCGGCGCCCAGCCAGCGCATGCAATGGGTCATCCGCGCCGGGGTCAGCCGCACCTGGGCATAGCGGAAGCCTTTTCCCGCCTCGCCCAGGATCTGGCTGGCGGGCACGCGCACGTCATTGTAGGCGACTTCGGCATGGCCGCCGGGGGAGTTGCTGTCCATGGTATTGAGCACGCGGACGATCTCGATCCCCGGCGTATCGTTGTCCATCATGAACATGGTGGCGCCCAGGTCGTTGCCGCCCTCATCGTAGGTCCGCGCCATGAGGATCTGGAAGGCGGCGCCGGGCATGCCGGTGATCAGCCATTTGCGCCCGTTGATGATGTAGTCATCGCCATCGGGGCGCGCCGCCGTCCGCATCAGGGAAGGATCGGAGCCGGCGCCGCCGTCGGGCTCGGTCATGGCGAAGACCGAGCGCACCTCGCCGGCCTACCAGGGGCGCCAGCCAACGGTCCTTCTGCTCTTGCGTGGCGACCTGGTGGAGCAGGTTGGTGTTGCCCTCGTCGGGGGCCTGGATGTTCAGGGCCAGGGGCCCCAGGGTCGAATAACCCGCCGCCTCGAAGACCACGGCCATGCCCACGTGGTTCAGACCCAGGCCGCCGTATTCGATGGGGCCGTGGGGCGAGAGCAAACCGGCCACCTTGGCCTTGGCCACCAGTTCATGGCGCAGATCCTCCGTCGGCCCGTGAAATTCCTGCCGCGGGTCGGCTTCGTAGGGCATGACCTCGTCGTGAATGAACTTGGTTACCCGGTCGCGCAACTCCACCAGTTCCGCCGGCAAGGAAAAATCAATCATCTGGTACGCTCCAATTTTTGCGGTCAGGAATTTAATTCGGCGACGTAACAAATTTAATGCGGCGACGTAATGCTTATATCGGTCTTCATTTTTGGTTTCATGTGAAAATATTGGAGCGATATAAGCATTACGTCGCCGTATTAAATTTCGTCACCGTATTAAATTCCGGCGCGCGCTCATCCGCCGCGCGCCTCGACAAAGGCCGGCCGGCTCAGGCAGCGACCCAACCAAGCCGTTACATTGTCATGTGCGGATAGATCAACACTGCCCAGCTTGACCCAGGACATGATGGCCGCGACATTCAGATCCGCCACGGTGAAACGGCTCCCAAGCAGGTAATCCCGGTCCGCCAACGCGCCGTCCAGCACGGCCAGGGGTTTGGCCAATTTCGCCTCCGCCCCATCGGCGACGGCGGCATCCCGCTCGTCTTCGGGCAACAGCATGCGGTTGAAGAGGATTTCCAGCGCCACCAATTCCACGTTACCCGCCGCCCAGAAGCTCCATTGCAGGGCCAGGGCGCCTTCCGCGGCATTTTTTGGCGCCAGTTCGCCGCCATGCTTGTCAACGAGGTAGAGATTGATGGCCAGGGATTCCCATAAGACGAGTTCGCCATCCTGGATCGTTGGCACGCTCGCGTTCGGATTGAGGGCAAGAAACTCAGGTGTTTTGGTGCTGCCGTCGCGGCTTGTGGTTTCGATCAGTTCGTAATCCAGGCCCAATTCCTTGGCCAGCCATATTGTCCGCATGGTGCGGTTGGTGGCAACGCCGTAAATCTTTAATTTGCTCATTCTACTGCTCCGCCGCTTTACGAAAATCCGGTTTGCGTTTTTCCAGGAAGGCGTTCACCGCCTCCCTGTGTTCGGGGGATTGATAGGCCAGCTCCAAGGCCTCCCCCTCCCGCGCCAGGACGGCGTCGAGATCCTCGTCACTGCCATTTTGCGTGAACAGCGCCTTGACTATGCGCATTTGCCGGGCCGGGTTTTGCGCCATCAATTCGGCCAGGGCCACGGCCTCGTCCACCAGATCATCGTGGGCCACCAACCGGTCGGCCAGGCCCAGCCGCACGGCCTCTTCGCCAGGGATCATGCGGGCGGTCAGGGCCACTTCCGAGGCATTGCCCCAGCCCATGCGTTGCACCAGATAGTGGGAGGAGGCCAATTCCGTGACCACGCCCATTTTGACGAAGGCGCAGGAAAACTTCGCCTTTTCCGACGCCATGATGTAATCGCAGGACAAAATCTGCGTCAGGCCGACGCCGATACAGGCGCCGTTGACGGCGGCGATCATGGGCTTGGCGGCGCGCACCGCCTTGACCCAATTGGCCGCCGTCGATGGGCGCTTTGGGCCGCCATTTTCTGCATCCTCTTCATCAAGCCGGGTCTTGAACATGGCGCCGATATCCGCGCCGGCGCAAAAACCACGCCCCGCCCCGGTGATCACCATGGCGCCCATGCCGGGGTCATTGTTGACCCGGTCCATGGCATGCAGAATTTCGTCCCGCATGTCGTGGGTCCAGGCGTTTAACTTTTTCGGCCGGTTCAAGGTGATCAATCCCACCTCGCCCCGCCCGCCGCGCCGCTCGAACAGAATTAGTTCATAGCCCATGCCGTTTCCTCCACTCGCACGCAAACCGACCGTGCCAATATAGCGCAAATTTCAATTAATTGGAGTTACTATCGCGACGCAAGCGATTGGTTCAATTACCCTTTTCTTCAGAGTCCGGACATGTTTTAAATGAATATGCGCTGGCGAAAGGTAGAGCGGGCGTTGGGAACTTCAGCGGGGACCGCCAAAATGAAGGACGCCGTCGTTGTTATTACCGGCGCCAGCGACGGCATCGGCCTGGTCGGCGCCGAGGTTCTGGCCGCGCGCGGCGCCCGGATGGTCCTGGTTGGCCGCAACCAGGCCAAATGCGCCAACGCCGTGGCCCGTATCAAGACCGCCACGGGCAATGAAAAGATCACCTTCGAAATCGCCGATCTTTCTCTGCTGCGCGAAGTCCGCGATCTGGCGAAACGGCTTTCGGAAACCCACGGTCATATCGATGTGTTGCTAAACAATGCCGGCGCTTTCACTAAGTTGCGCCGGCAGACCGACGAGGGGCTGGAATATACCTTCGCCCTCAATCATATGGCCTATTTCGTCCTGACCGGCTTGCTACTACCGAAACTACGGGCGGCGAAACAGGGCCGTATCATCAATGTTGCCTCGGGCGTGCATCGCCGGGGTCGGATAAACTTCGACGATCTCCAGGGCTTGAACGGTTATGCGGGCTGGCCGGCCTATTGCCAATCAAAGCTGATGAATGTGCTGTTCACCCATGCCCTGGCCCGGCGGTTGGCGGGAACCTCGACGACCGCCAACAGCCTGCATCCGGGCTTCGTGGCCAGCAAGTTCGGACACAACAACCCAGGGTTTGCCGGACTGGCCATGCGGCTGGCGCAAACCCTGATGGCCATTTCGCCCCATGCCGGCGCCAAAACCCCCGTCTATCTGGCCGCCTCCCCCGACCTGGCCACGACCAGCGGGCGCTATTTCGAGAAAGGCCGGGAGGTGACCGCCGCGCCGCAAAGCCTGGATGAAGCGGTCCAGGAGCGCCTGTGGCAGATCAGCGCCGAACTGGCGGCCTCCATTCCCTAGCGCATGTTCTTTTTAAACATGCTCGGACTCTTAAGAAAAGAGCAATTGAACCAATCGCTTGCGTCGCGAAAGCGACACCGATTAATTGAAAATTGCTCTAGTTGGCGCCATTCGCGTGAGGCCTCAGGGCGCCCAGCACGGTGCGGTGAAACGGCGTCTCGATGCCGTGTTTTTCGCCCAGCCGGCAGATCGTGCCATGCAGCCATTCCACCTCCAGCCGCCGGCCGGCTTCCAGATCTTCCACCAGCGAGCCGCGCCAGGTATCCGGCATGATTTGCCCGGTAAATGTCTGGGTATTTTGCAAATCCGCCTCGCCCAGCCCAATGCCCTCGGCCTGGGCCACGGCAATTACCTCCGCCATGGCCGGGCCCGCCAGGCGCCAGGTTTCCGGCGTCTCCCTGATCCGGCCCAGGGGCAGGCGCGTGAGGATACTCAGGCCCGACATGGGCGTCAGCATGAGAACCTTGCGCCACAGTTCGAGCAGGATGTCGGGGCTGATAATCACCTCCAGCGCCGCCCCTTGACCGAGTTTCCGAAACGCCTTCATGCGCGGACTATCCCGGCCATCCGGCTCGCCCAGGGTCAGGCCATTCAAGGCGTTATGCTGGATCACGCCGGGGGCGGCGATCTCGCCATTGATCAGGGCGACGCCCGGAACGGCGTGCTCCGGTCCCGCGATCTTGGATATCACCGCCGGGGTATCGACCCCGTTTTGCAGCGAAATCACCCCGGTTTCGGGGCCCATCATGGGCAGCAAATCCCGGACGGCCGCCTCGACGTCGTAGAGCTTGACGCCGAGCAGGATGAAATCAACCTCTCCCACCTCGCCCGGATTATCCGTCGCCCGGGCCGGGTCCAGATGCATATCACCCTCCGGGCTGGTAACCCTCAGCCCGTCCTTGCGGATCGCCGCCAGATGGGCGCCCCGTGCAATGAAGGTGACATCGGCGCCGGCCTCGGCCAGGCGCGCGCCCACATAGCCACCCATGGCGCCCGTCCCCATGACCGCGATTTTCATGCTTTGCCTCTCCCCTTGGATTGCGCCCGCGAAAGTCTAGCAGAATAGGGGCCTATTCCAATATCTCGATCTGCTCGGGATGGGTCGCTTCGATCGAGGGGCCGTTGTAATGCTTCAGCCAGCCCCGCACGCGCACCCGGCGGCCGGGCATGGCGGCATGATCGAAGCCTGCCTTTTCGAACCGGCGGCGGTCGCGCGGCGCCACCGTGATGGTGAAATCGGTGCGCCAATTCTCATCGAAATTCAGATAATTCCGGCCCCGCACATTGGCGGTTTTCAGAATGGTGCCCTCGATCAGGAAAAAGCCGTCCAATCCCGCGTGCAATTCTTCCTGCCGCCAGATACGGTACCAGCGGTGGCCCCAGATGCCCGCCTTGGCCGCCCGCGCCGCGCCTTCCGCCGCCAGCATTTCCGGCACCACGGCCCGGTTGTCGCGAAAGCTGTAGACCCGCGCCATGCCCCGGCGCAGCAGGCGTTGCTGTATCCACAGGCCGTCATCGCGGTACAGATGCGCCAGCGCCCGGCCGTAGCGATCCAGGCGCCGACCGCCGTAAGACAGGGTGACCATGCGGCCCAGGGTCAGATCTCGCAGCAGCTTTTTCGCCTCTTCCGCCAGCGGCCAGGCCTTGAATTTGCGCCGTCCCAGGGGCAGTTTCGGGGCTTGAATGCCGACCAGGCGCACCTGTACGCCGTTGTCCAGAAACAGCGTGTCGCCGTCCACTATATCGACCACTCTGCCCTGGCCGCTCTTGACCAACGGCCCCGCGGACGCCCCGGCGGCGGCAAGCAACAAAACGATGATCAAAATACGGCCAACCATGGCCGCTTATACCATTGCCGAGCGCGACATGCTTCCCCCGGACGGGGCCTTCGCCTAAACTGCAAACAATGATCGGATAAGTAATTGGGGCAAAACACCGGGCGGGCATGATTTGTGAAATCCCATCACCGCCAACCCTTCGTCATTGCCGGGCTTGACCCACTGCTGTCCGGTTTAATTTTATAGACAATGCGCATGACATTGATTCTACTCGTTATCAGACGTTTTGCCGCGT
>JAYGEB010000430.1:0-2330 GCA_046582595.1 Alphaproteobacteria bacterium
GACCATGCGCGCCCAGGAATCCGTTTTCGCGGGCAGCGCCGGCTCGCCGATTTGCGCCCGGGCAACTTCGTTCATGCGTTTGAAGGCCGGCGACCAGTCCTCGCCGTCCGGGCTTTCCGAGGCGACGGTGGTAAAGATTACCCGATGTTTGCCGGAGCGGAAGAAATCCAGCAGCCGTTTCAAGTTCGGCTCCACGGCATCTTTTGAGCGTTCCTGAAAGTACTCACCCAAGCCCGGCTCCCGCCGTTCAATCATCCGGGAGAAGGGTGATTGGGGGTTGATGAAATACTCCTGCATATCAATGATCAGCAAGGCGGTGGTGGTCAAATCGCCTTCGATCGGCATGGCGTTCAGTTTATTCTGAGCGGCGATATATCTTGCATGGGCCGTGGTCATGTTTTCAGCTCCCTCGAACGGCGGCAATATCCGCCCACGCCGCCGGGCACATTGCGGAATTGGCTCCGGGCGGTTTTCAATATGTGGAATCAGGCACGGCGGCCTTCTTCACGTCAACGAATTCATTCAATGCTTCGTCGATACCATTGCCATGGACGGCCGCCATCCCCAGTTGATCGCAAGCCATGGCGAATTTTTCATGAGATGAGCAAAGTCCGCCTTCCAGCCAGCCGGCTCCCAACAACAACAGACCGGATTCCGGCGTACCGCCCGGCCGCCCCCAAAACATTCTTGCGGGATCATGATCGATGGGTGGCCGGGAAGGGGAGCGGGTGGTTCAGACGACATGGAAATTTATCGATCAGGACATTAGAGCGATTTTCAATTAATCGGAGTTGCTTTCGAGACTCAAGTGATTGGTTCAATTGCTTTTTTCTTAAGAGTCGGAGCATGTTTAAAAAGAACATGCTCTAGCGCCAGGCCCAGACCGGTTCACCGAGGTGGGCGACACGGGTTGGGCGGCCATGCAGACCAACCTCGCGGAACTGATAGACCATGGCCGCCGTGGGGGCGTGCAGGGCGTCGTCGTCGCCCATCAGCAGGCGGATCACCGGGCGCTTGCTTTCCGGGACGGTGACGAATTCCGGCGAATCCGGGCGGTTAAGCTCGCGAAAGGCAATAAGGTGAATGCGCGCCACCTCGCGCGGGTTGGCGGTCATCTCGGCCCCGGCGCCGGCCCAGACCACGACGGGCGTGATCAGATAGCCCGATTGGGTGCGGTAGTCGTCCAGCAGGCCCAGGACGGCGTCTTCCTCCAGGTGCAGGTTCACCTCCTCGCGCAATTCCCGCAGCGCCCCTTCGATGGGCGTTTCGCCTGCATCGATGCGTCCGCCGGGCAGGGCGAACTGGCTTGCGTGGCTGTTCATGCCCGCCGCCCGCCGGGTGAGCACATAGGCGCCCTCGCCGTTTTCGCCGCGGACCAGGGTTATCGCCACCGCGGCATGTTTCAGGCCCTTCGCCGAGGCTTGGGTCCGGGCGAAGGCGCCCAGGTTGGCGGTGATCCGGGCCCGCATGGCCTGATCATAAGTATAGTGCGTGTTTTCCATGGTCGAAGCTGTTTTGTCTGAAATCGCCCGCCAAGTCCACAAATCCATGGCGTTGAATATCACGGTTGAGATCTACACCGCCATCGTAAAGTCATGTTCTTCCGGACCGCGATTACGCTTTTATTGGTTTCCGAAACGGTTTTTCGACCACCGAGGGGCGGCATCGTCGCGCCGCCGCTGCCGCATTTCAGTTGCACTCTCAGGTCACCGCCACGACGCGGGCGTCGAAATTATTCAGCAGTTCAACGTGTTGCCTGCCAAGATACAAGGATGGGAAGGCCTTCGATGCTGATTTGGACGTTCCGAAATGAAAATTCACCTTTTGATTATAGGTGGCGTGCTCGCGTCCATGTTTGTCCGTGATGGTCCATTTCGAAATGTTGAAATGTCCCGCCGTTTGTTTTTGGCCCGTCAGGTAACATTTTACCTCGGAAACCGCTTCTCCACCCAATTTAATGCCTGAAAAACCATCGACCGCCCGCGCGATATTGTCAACAAACCGCAAGCTATCGATGGATTCTCCCGCGCTCGAGTGGTCTCGCGAAATCACCCATCAGGAATTGCCGCGGCAGGCGTTTTTCCAGCATCCGTGCCAAGCTTATGGTGATGTCGCCAACGATGTAATCATGGCCACTCGGGTTCAATCCTTCGACTTGGTGGAAGGAATAATGCGGTCCAACGCCGAAACATACGCGCAATTCTGGAACCAATCCTTGTGACCCCCTATTTAACGCGACAGCGTTATCCCCAAGCGCCAGTATTAAAAGCAAATATGTCGCGATATCGGCGTCCGGTCCTTTTTTCCGGTTCCAAACGTAGTAACCGTCA
>JAYGEB010000441.1:0-14018 GCA_046582595.1 Alphaproteobacteria bacterium
AACGTGACGTTCAAGACTTCCCCCATAGTTTTCCGTCACAAGTTGGTCACATTCGTAGCCGTAACTAATTGACAGACCGGCGAATGCGGGCGCGGAAACTGGTTCAAGCATCAAGGCATTGGTAAAACAGTCTCTGGCCCTTTCCAGATGGTTCTTGCCGGCCAGTTCCAGAAAACGGTTTCCCCTGAGCCGCAAATCGTAGGCGGAAAGCTGATCGTCGGATAAATGGCGCTGGCGTTCATATTGCGTTTCCTCGATTTTTAATGAAAGGTTGGCGGTTATCGCGCCGGCGACTTCCGCCTCGATTTCAAGTATGTCGTTGAGCATCCGGTCGTAACGCTCGGACCACAACACGGCACCCGAGGCGCCATCGACCAATTCAGCCGTCAGACGGACCTTGTCCTGACGGGTTCGTACCGTGCCCTGCAGCACATATTGAACGCCCAGTCTTTTTGCTACCTCTGTTGCGTCCCTTGCCAGGCCGCTCATGGCGATGGCGGAACTTAGTCCCGAAACCAGCAAATCATGGCAGCGGGTCAGGTAATGCTGAATATCCGTGGCCACACCATGGCCAAAGTACTCGTTTTCCGCCGGGCCAATGTTGGCGAAGGACATGACGGCGATCGAGGCGCCACCGCTTGGCGGCTGAAGACTGTCTTCCAAATTCAGCAAAATGGGGACGGTGGGCGCCGATGGCACGTTTCGGGCTAGGGTTTCGTTTGACAAGGCCCGGATCAAACCCGGCTTGTTCTTGACCTCCAACTTGCGATAGACGGCGGCAAGGTGATTACGCACTGTCGCCGGCGCAATATGAACCTGAGCGGCTATTTCCTTGTAGGTTTCACCCCGCGCATAGCGCCCGGCGATCATCAACTCCCTTTCGGTCAGCATTATTGCTGCCTCCAACCGCTGCACCCATCCACAATGGTGCACTTGCACGCTTGAATTGATGCACATGCACTATGGAATGTAAACGCGCGGCGTTCGAGACTGAATATCCCAAGATAACGAGGCCAGCCAACTCTTGCGCCTCCACTTAACCGGGAGCATTGCCATGGATGCCATGAATATCGAAAACAACGACATCGTCATCGAAGCCTGGAATACCGTGCTGTTCGAGAAGTTGACACGATACAAGCATTTAGTGACCGCGCTTTCCAGCCATAGTGATGCAGCCATTCGCCGGCACCCGCCCGCCAGCAATGCCCGTGTCCTGGATGTGGGAAGCGGTTTCGGCGATAGCGCCATTCGCATTGCCCAGGAAGCGGGCCCAGGGGGCGAGGTGTTTGGTGTGGATTGCGCCCGGAACATGGTCGACACCGCAACGGATGACGCCAAGGCGGCGGGCGTGAACAATGTGTCGTTCTTCGCCGCCGATGCTCAACTCGACGATCTGCGAGGCCCCTACGATTATGCCTTCTCGCGCTTCGGGACGATGTTTTTCATGTCGCCGGGCGCCGCGCTTGGCAATATTCGCCGCTCACTCAAGCCGGGCGGCAAATTCGTGCAGGTCGTCTGGCGAATTCGCGAGGATAACCCCTGGCTTTTCGAAGCTGAACAGCGGGTCAGGGAAATCGTGCCCGTGATCTCCCACGAAGAGACTGACGAGGTCCATTGCGGCCCCGGTCCGTTTTCCATGGCGGACGCGGATATGGTGAGCTCCATGCTGTGTGGCGTCGGCTATGAAGACATCACGTTCGAGCGTTTCGATGATGATATCTGGATCGGCAAGGATATTGATGACGCTGTGGAATTCGCCATGGATCTTGGCCCGGCCGGGGAGATCATCCGCCTGGCCGGCGAGGAAGGGGAGAAACTTCGCCCGGCCGTGATCGCCGCCCTTGAGGACGTACTCAAACCATATCTCCGGGATAAGGGCGTTTGGACGCCGTCGAGCGCCTGGTTCATCACTGCGCGCAACCCGGCTTGACGCGTGCAAAACCACAATATGGGAGACAGGACAGATGACGAAAATCGACTGGAGTATTGAAGGACCGCACGTCGCCAATTGCAACTGCGACACGGGTTGCCCCTGCCAATTCATGGCCCTGCCGACGGACGGCACCTGCAAGGCCGTGGTCGGCTGGCAAATCGACAGGGGTCATTATGGCGAGACCCGGCTGGACGGGTTGTTGGCGGTGCAGACCGTCTCCTGGCCCGGGCCCATTCACGAGGGCAACGGCACCATGCAACTGATCATTGACGAGCGTGCGGACACGACGCAGCGCGAGGCCTTGGTCGCGATCATGCAAGGCGAGGACACGGAGCCGGGCTCCTCCACGCTGAAGATCTACCGGGATATGTGCTCCACCTGGATCGAACCCCTATTCGCCCCGATCGAACTTTCGATAGATATGGAGACTCGCGATGCCCGGCTGGTCGTGCCGGGGTTGGTGGATACCACGGTGGAATCCCTGAAAAATCCCGTATCCGGCGCCGATCATCGGGCCCGCATCGATCAACCCGACGGCAAGGAATTTTTATCGCCGAGGTTGCCCGCGGCACCACCAAGACGACGGGTGGCGTGCCGTTGGAATTCACCAACTCACACGCTCACATGGCCCAGAGCACCATTACGTCCTCCGGGCTGGCCCGCTAGGCGAAAGGCGCCGTAACGATGTCCCTGGAGACAGCGGCGCTGGTAGCCGTTCTGAGGCGCGACCAGGCCGTCGTCATCGCCGGCCTAGTCGCCGTCAGCGCGATTTCCTGGGGCTACATTCTGACAGACGCCGGCATGGTCATGGGCGATATGCCGGCGGCGGGGATGATGGCCATGCCGGCGCAATGGTCGGCGGTTTATGCCGTTCTGATGCTGGCCATGAGGTGGGTCATGATGGTGGCGATGATGCTGCCCAGTGCCGCGCCCATGCTACTGCTGTTCGCCGCTCTTATGGGTAAGGACCGGAAACGGGGTGGTGTTTATATCCCGACCTGGATTTTTGCCACCGGTTATCTGGTGGCCTGGGGCGGCTTCAGTCTGGCGGCGGTGGCCCTGCAATGGGGCCTGGAGCGTCTCATGCTGCTCTCGCCCATGATGGCGGCGACCAGCGTCACTCTCGGCGGTTCCTTGCTGATCGGCGCGGGGGTCTATCAGCTCACGCCGCTGAAGCAGGCCTGCCTGCGCCACTGCCGCTCGCCGGTGGCCTATTTGGCCCATAATTGGCCATCGGGGCCGGGCGCCGCCTTCGCCATGGGGTGCGCCACGGCCTGTTCTGCCTCGGCTGCTGTTGGGTGCTCATGCTGCTGCTGTTCTACGGCGGCGTCATGAACCTGTGGTGGATCGGCGGCCTGACCATCTATGTCCTGATCGAAAAACTGGCCCCCGCCGGCCCCCGCATCGGCCGCTTCACCGGTGGGTTGCTGATCCTGTGGGGGCTGTGGCTGTTTTAGCCCTCGCCTTCCAGCACGCCGCGCTCGATTTGGTCCCGTTCGATGGATTCGAACAGAGCCTGGAAATTGCCCTCGCCGAAACCTTCGTCGCCCTTGCGCTGGGTGATTTCGAAAAATACCGGGCCCAGCAATGACTGGGTGAAAATTTGCAGCAGCAGGCGGGGATCGCCGCCGTGGGTGCTGCCGTCCAGCAGGATGCCGCGGCGGCGCAGGGCGTCCACGTCCTCGCCGTGGCCGGGCAGGCGGTCCGCCAGCATCTCGTAGTAGGTCTCGGGCGGCGGCTCCATGAAGGCCAGGCCGTTGGCGCGCAGTTGGTCGAAGGTGGCGAATATGTTGGCGGTGGAAAGCGCGATATGCTGGATGCCCTCGCCATTGAACCGCATCAGGAATTCCTCGATCTGGCCGGCCCCGCCCGTACTGCCCCCCATGCCGCCCGGTGATTCTTCGTTCAGGGGGATGCGGATACGGCCATCGGGCGCGGCCATGGCCTTGGAATGCAGGCCGCTATATTCGCCCTTGATGTCGAAATAGCGGAATTCCCGGAAATTGAAGAAGCGTTCGTAGAACGCCGCCCAATGCTCCATGCGCCCGCGGTAGACGTTGTGGGTCAGATGGTCGATCTCGAGCAGGCCGCAGCCTTCGGGCTTTCGTTCCGCGCCATCGAGATAGCGGAAATCGATATCGTACAGGCTGGCGTTGTCGGCATGGCGGTCGATCAGATAGATCGGCGCGCCGCCGATGCCCTTGATGGCGGGCAGCTTCAGTTCCATGGGCCCGGTGGGTATCTCGATCGGCTGGGCGCCGCGTTCCAGCACATATTTGTAGGCGTGATGGGCATCCCTGACCCGGAAGGCCATGCCGCAGGCCGAGGGGCCATGCTCCTCGGCGAAATAATGCGCCGGGCTGCCCGCCTCCCCGTTAATGATGAAATTGATGCCGCCCTGGCGGTACAGCGTCACATCCTTCGAGCGGTGCCGCGCCACCGCTAGGAAGCCCAGGGTCGCGAACACCGTCTCCAGGACCGCCGGATCGGGCGCGGCGAACTCCACGAATTCAAAACCATCCAAAGCCAGCGGGTTCTCGAACAATTCGGCCATGGCCATGTCCCTAGCGGTTTGCTTGTGCCGTATTATGGCGCTATTCGTGTCGTTGGGGTTAAAAATAGCGCCTTGAGGCGGCAAGTCGAATGGCGGCAATTTTGCCGGCGCCGAGGAACCGGTTGTTTCTGCAATTTTCCATACTCAAAAAAATTTGACGGGCCGTGGCGCGTCGCCGGTTCTTTCACCGAGTGGGTGGCCGTGCTGATTTCTCGCCGTGCCGCCGATGGCCCGGCCGACGATATATAGATCAGGTCGGCCGCCGGCTGTCCATGGGTACGTTGGGGACGAGGATGCGGTTGATCTTGCCCCGGTCATCTACCATGGGCAGCAATAGCCGGCACCATTTGATCATCGTGGAAACCTGATAGTGCGCATTGTTCTCCGGATAGATCGGCATGCGCAGGCTAACGCAGGCGGCAAGCTGGCGGCGGTAGAATTACCAGCTTGGCACCGGGCTTTCGCTGAGCCATTCGCCGGTCATGTCCCGGACGCCGATTTCAACCACCCTGGTCGCGAACAGCCGGTACATGAAATCATCGCCCTGGTCATTGGGCTGGACCACATGCACATAGCCGACCGCCGGCCGAAACGACAGCGGATCTATGGCCTTGAAGGAGGGCAATTGCCCGGCGATGCGATTTTCCCGCCAGAATTCATACATGCACCGATGCACTGGCAAGGTGAAATCGGCGGCCCGCACGGTTTCAACGTCGATTGACGCCTGAAACACGTCCTCGAACTCAAGCTGATCCGGCCCTGGCATATATTGTTCCAGGGGATCTGGCGCCACCCGGTGCCCCAGGAAATGACGGCGTGGCAAGACGAAGTACTCCACTCTCGAACAGATCGAACTAAGGTATCAATTCACGAATTGATATTTAAGCAGCGGTCGCCGGAATTCAGAAGCATATTTTTCACGGTCATCGGCGGCGTTGGCTTAGGTCAAGGTTGACCAGATCCAGAATGCCGTCGCTGTTTTCGAACCTGCCCCAGTCCGAATGATGCCTCGAATTGGGTGCGTAATCGACCTCGCACATCCAGCCATGTTCGAAAAAAAGATCCCACATGTCCTTGTGCAAACCGGCGCCGTGGGTGGCCAGGTGGATGCGCCGGACTTTTCGGTCGATGGCGTCCATGGCCGCCGGCAGGACGTCTTTCTCGCCGCCCTGGATGTCGATATCCATCAGATCCACATGGTCGAGTGGTTGGAGGATGTCCGTCAAGGGCATGGAGGAGACAAAACAGAAATCGAAAAGGCGGGTGCCGTTTTCCACGTCATAGGGTTGTTGCACGCCGCAGCGGCCGGTCAGCATGAGTTCCCGCAGGACGTCCGCCGCCGCCTGGCCGCCGCGCAGGTTGGCGATAAATTGTTCTGTGTCGCCGTCCGCCACCACGCCGTTGCCGTAAAAGCCCTCGCCCAGAAGAAATACCTTGGGTTTAGTGGAGGTGCCCACCAGGGCGTTGATCATCCAGTGATCGCCGGGATCAATGCCGTTGGTCCGCATGTGGCGCAGGGCCCAATCAAAATGGGTCGGCTCCGCCTCCACCACCACATAATGGCTGGGCATGGCATTGTGCCGTTGCAGGGCGGCATGGGCGTCCACCGTCCGGGCCGCATAGCCGCCGCCCAACTCGACCATGATGAACTTGTCCGTCGCCGCCATGACCGCCTTGTGGATGGCCGCCTGTTCGAAAAATACTTCGCCGTCGTCGAAATTCGGCGCCGGGCTCTGGTTGGGCGGCGCCATTAACCGCCAGGATATGATTGGAGGGCGCGTAATCGGCCACGAAGGCCCGTTCCGTCATGATGCCGAGGAAATTGGGGAAACAGCCGGTGGGCACTTCACCTTGCCAGGGCTTGGTATCGGCGAACGTGGCCACGATGGTTTCGAGCTGATCCATGCTTTCCTCGTTTTGAACGGCATACATCAACCCAGTAAGTCATTATGATTAAGGACGGATGAAAGAAGGGGTGGCGGCATGACGGAACATTATGATGCGGTGATCATCGGCGCGGGCATCATCGGTGCCTCCGTGGGCCTGGAACTGGCACGGCGCGGCTGGCGCACCTTGAACGTGGACCGCCTGCCGGCCGCTGGTTATGGCTCAACCTCTGCCTCCTGCGCTATTATCCGCAGCCATTATTCCACCCTGGACGGCACCGCCCTGGCCTTTGAAGGCTATCAGTACTGGCGCCAATGGGCCGAGCATCTGGGCGTCGAGGACGAGCGCGGCCCGGCCCGGTTCGAGGAAGTCGGCTGCGCCGTGATGAAAACGCCGTCGAATGGCTTCATGGCCTCGATCTGCGCCAACCTGGACACATTGGGCATCGATTGGGAGGACTGGGACAACGATACCATCATGGAGCGCCTGCCGATCTATGATCTGCGCAGTTTCGCGCCCGCCAAGCGGATGGATGATCCGGGCTTTGGCGAGGCGACCGGCCCGGCCATGTCCGGCGCGATCTTCACGCCGCAGGCGGGCTATATCTCGGACCCGCAACTCGCCACCCATAACATACAAATCGCGGCGGAGGCGGCGGGCGCGCGGTTTCTGTTCAACGCCGACGTGACGGCTATCCGCCGGTCGGGGGGCACGGTTCGCGGCATTACCCTGGGCCATGGCGAGGGAATCGAGGCGCCGGTGGTGGTCAACGTCGCCGGTCCCCATTCGGCCAAAATCAATCAACTGGCCGGCGTCGCCGAGGACATGAAAATCAAGACCCGCGCCCTGCGCCAGGAGGTGGTCCACCTGCCGGCGCCCGAAGGCTTTGATTACATGGCCCACGGCCCGGTGACCTCCGACAGCGACATTGCCTGCTACAGCCGGCCCGAAACCGGCAATCATATCCTGTTCGGCAGCGAAGACCCCGAATGCGACGGCCGCGAATGGGTCGATCCCGACGACTACAACACGGAATTTTCCGCGCAATGGCAAACCCAGGCCCTGCGCGCGGGACAGCGGATACCCAGCCTGCAAATCCCCAATCAGGCGAGTGGCGTCGTCTCCCTTTACGACGTCACGGACGATTGGATTCCGATCTATGACAAATCCAGCCTGCCGGGCTTCTACATGGCGGTGGGCACGTCCGGAAACCAGTTCAAGAATGCCCCGGTGGCGGGCGCCATGATGGCTGAATTGATCATACGCTGCCAGGACGGCCACGATCACGACGGCGATCCGGTGCATTTCGACTATGTCCATACCAAGCGCCGGGCCAACATCGGCTTTTTCTCCCGCAACCGGGAGATCAACCCCGACAGCAGCTTCACCGTGCTGGGCTAAGGGAAAATGGGGTGGGAGACATGAAACTCTATGGCTATTGGCGCTCTTCGGCGGCCTACCGGGTACGCATCGGCCTGAACCTGAAGGGCCTGGAGGTGGAGGAGGAATTCGTTCATCTGCAACGCCTGGAGCAGCGCGGCGACGGCTACCTAGCGCTAAATCCGCAAGGTCTGGTCCCTACCCTGATCCACGGCGAGGTGCGTATCGGTCAATCCTTGGCCATTCTGGAATATCTCGATGACATTCACCCGGAACCGGCCCTGTTGCCCCCCGATCCCGCCGGCCGGGCGCGGGTGCGGCAGTTGGCCCAGGTGGTGGCCTGCGACATCCACCCCGTCGACAATCTCAAGGTCTTGAACTTTCTGACCAATGACATGGGGGTAACGGATGAAGGCCGACTGGTCTGGTACCGCCATTGGGTTACTCAAGGTCTCGAAGCATTCGAAAATCTGGTCGACGGTCAGGCGGCGACCGGACAATTCTGTCATGGCGATCAGCCCAGCCTGGCCGATCTGTGCCTGGTGCCGCAGCTCTACAATGCCCGCCGCTTCGAAATGGATTTGTCGCTCTATCCCACATTGCAGCGCATCGACCAAGCTTGCGGGGTTCTTGATGCCTTCGCCAGGGCCGCGCCCGAGGTTCAGCCCGACGCGCCGGCAACGGCCTGAATAGTTTTCCGGCCGCCGCCATGGCGCCAGGTTGACCGGCCCCGCGCGCTGGACGGACCCAGGGCTTGGGCGTATACAATGCGCGCTTTTCCGAAGCTCGAACCAGAGACACCCCGCCATGTACGATCTGCGCTGGATCCGCGACAACCCAGAGGCGTTTGACGCCGGCCTGGCCGCCCGCGGTCTGGTCCCGCTGGCCAGCGATATTTTGTCCCGGGACGCGGCGGCCCGGGCCAACCGGACCGCGCTGCAAGAATTACAAAAAGACAGCAATACGGCATCAAAAATGATCGGCGCCGCGAAGTCCAAGGGCGAGGACGCGGATGACTTGATTGCCAAAGTCGGCCAGATGAAAGGCGAGTTGAAAGACCGCGAAGAGGCCGAGCGGGAGATGGCCGGGGCCTTGCGCGAGACCTTGTCCGGCCTGCCCAACCGGCCCGAGGATGACGTGCCCGTGGGTCCGGACGAGGAGGCCAATATCGAGGTGCGCCGCCATGGCGAACCCAAGGTGTTCGATTTCGAGCCAAAAGAGCATTTTGATATTGGCGAGGCCCTGGGCCTGATGGATTTCGAGGCGGCCTCGAAGATTTCCGGCTCCCGCTTTGTCGTGCTGCGCGGCGCCTTGGCCCGGATGGAGCGGGCCCTGGCGGCCTTCATGCTGGATATCCACGGTTCCGAGTTCGGCTACGAGGAAACCTCGGTGCCATTGCTGGTACGTGAACACACCGCCTTCGGCACGGGCAATCTGCCGAAGTTCGAGGAGGATCTGTTCAAGACCACGGACGGCTTTTATCTGATCCCCACGGCGGAGATGGTGCTGACCAATCTGGTTCGGGACGGCGTCTTGGGGGAAGGGGAGTTGCCCTTGCGCTATATGGCGCACACGCCCTGTTTCCGCTCGGAAGCGGGCGCCGCGGGGCGGGATACACGGGGCATTCTGCGCCTGCATCAATTCTATAAGGTGGAATTGGTTTCCATCAGCCATCCCGAGCAATCGGGGGAAGAGCTGGAGCGCATGACCGCCTGCGCGGAAAGCATTCTGCAACGGCTGGGCATCCCCTACCGGGTGATGTTGCTGTGCAGCGGCGATATGGGGTTTTCGGCCCGGCGGACCTATGACCTGGAAGCCTGGATGCCCGGTCAGAATAATTACCGCGAGATATCCTCGTGCTCCAACTGCGGCGATTTTCAGGCCCGGCGCATGGGCGCGCGGTTCAAGCCGAGCCAGGGCAAGGGCACCCAATTCGTCCATACCCTGAACGGCTCCGGCCTCGCCGTGGGACGGACCATGATCGCGGTGATGGAGAATTATCAGTTGGCCGACGGTGGTTTCGCCATACCGGAAGCCCTGCAACCCTATTTAGGCGGACGAACAAGGATCGGCTGACAATGGCCAAAAAACCGGCCCCAAAACTCGCCGACTTGCGGCGTATGCGTATATTGCTGACCAACGACGACGGCATCAACGCACCCGGCATGAAAGTGCTGCAACGTATCGCCCGGACCCTGTCGGACGATGTCTGGGTGGTGGCGCCCGAGGCCGAGCATAGCGGCGCCTCCCATTCCCTGACCTTGACCGCGCCCTTGCGCCTGCGCAAGATCTCGGCCCGGAAATTCGCCGTCGAAGGCACGCCGACGGACTGCGTCATGATGGCGCTGAACCAGGTCATGGCCGACAAGCATCCCGATTTGTTACTTTCCGGCATCAACCGGGGCGCCAACATGGGCGAGGATGTGACCTATTCGGGCACCATCGCCGCCGCCATGGAAGGAACCCTTGTCGGCGTGCCCTCCATCGCCTTGAGCCAGTCCTTCGCCAACCGCAAGGTTATGCATTGGCCGACGGCGGAGACACACGCCGGCGATATCATCCGCCGTCTGGTTGCCATCGGCTGGTCCAGGGAGGTGCTGATGAACGTCAACTTCCCCGACGTCCCGCCGGGCGAGGTGAAGGGGGTTGAAGTGGTCCGGCAAGGCCGCCGTGATATAACCGCGCTCAAAATCGAACAGCGCATCGATGCCCGCGAGAGACCCTATTACTGGCTCGGCTT
Organism: Alphaproteobacteria bacterium; assembly: GCA_046582595.1. Classification (GTDB taxonomy): domain Bacteria; phylum Pseudomonadota; class Alphaproteobacteria. The sequence goes on from JAYGEB010000441.1 coordinate 10,495, forward strand.
CCGCCCCGTTCAGGGCCCGCCGGAAGCCGGGACCGATTTGGCGGCGACCGAGGAAGGGCGTATTGCCATCACCCCGCTGCATATGGACCTGACCGAAAACAAGGCCCTGAAAAAACTCAAGGCGTCCTTCGAAGCATGAGTTACGAGGCGCACAAGATCCGCCTCATCATGGACCTGCGGCGCCAGGGCATTACCGATAAGGAGGTCTTGAGCGCCCTGGAACGGGTGCCGCGCGAATTGTTCGTGCCCGAGGCCATGCGCTCGGAAGCTTACGAAAACATCCCCCTGCCCATCAGCCAGGGCCAGACCATCAGCCAGCCCTTCATCGTGGCCTATATGACCCAGGCTCTGTGTTTGGGCGGGCGGGAGAGGGTATTGGAGATCGGCACCGGCTCGGGCTATCAGGCCGCCGTGCTGGCGCGGTTGTGCCGCCGGGTCTGCACCGTCGAACGCTACCGCACGCTTCTGGCCCAGGCGGAGAAATGTTTCGAGACCTTGAAGTTGCATAACATCACCACCCGCCTGGGAGATGGCGGCAAGGGATGGCCGGAACTGGCCCCCTTCGCGCGCATCATCGTCACCGCCGCCGCCCCCGTCATGCCGGCCGCGCTGGCCGATCAACTGGACGAGGGCGGTATCATGGTGGCGCCCGTCGGCTCCGCCGGCGATCAGACCCTGATCCGCGTGACCCGCCAGGGCGACGGCTTCCGGGAGGAGGCGTTGCTGGACGTCCGCTTCGTGCCGCTGGTGGAAGGTTTGCCGCCCGGAAGGGCGTGACGGCCCGCGCCGCCCCACGAGACGCGTTGATCAATGGGTGGTCCCGTGGGTATCGTCTGGATATGCACTGGCGATTCGCGAAACAATTATCTTTTCTGGCGGTACTGAGCCTGGCCGCCGCCTGCGCGCGAACCGTTCCAGCCCCCGTGGTCTATGGCTCCGGGACCTCGGCCGAGAAACCGGCGGCGGTAAAACAAGCCGCGACGGAGACCACCTCGGCGGCCGGGCGCATCGCCGGGGGCGCCTACAGGGTCTCGGCGGATGAGACGCTCTATGGCATTTCCCGGCGATCCGGCGTCGCCTTGCGGGATTTGATCGCCGCCAACGGCCTTGCGCCGCCCTACCGCCTGCGGCGGGGACAGCAATTGCAGATACCCGCCGTGCGCTATCACCGGGTTGCCGAGGGCCAGACCCTGTACGGGATTTCCCGGCAGTACCGGGTTTCGCTTTATTCCCTGGCGCGGGATAATCAGGTGCCGCCGCCCTATAATATCCGGCCCGGACAACGGCTGCGGCTGCCGGCCAGCGAGCCTGCCGCCGCCTCGAATTCAGAACCTGACGCCGCCCCGACGCCGCGCCAAAAGCCGAGCGCGGGACGGCCCGTTATCCAACCGCCGCCACGGCGGGGCGGGGGCCGGTTCGCCTGGCCGGTGCGGGGCCGGGTGATCTCCCGCTTTGGCGTCAAGCCGAACGGCCTGCACAACGATGGCATCAATATCGCGGTCAAGGAAGGCACGGCGGTGCGGGCGGCTGACAATGGCGTGGTGGTCTACGCGGGGAACGAGCTGCGCGGCTTCGGCAATCTGCTGCTGCTGCGCCACCGCGGCGGCTGGGTGACCGCCTACGGCCATAATCAGACCCTGGATGTGAAAGTCGGCGACGTGGTGCGCCGGGGACAGCGGATCGCCCGGGCGGGCAGCACGGGCAATATCAGGCAGCCGCAACTGCATTTCGAAATCCGCAAGGGCCGCCGCGCCGTCAACCCGGTGCGGCATTTGACGCAAAAGCAAGCTCGGGTCAAAGTTGGATAATGCGGTGACGCGTTAATGCGGTGACGGAATACATATATCGGCACCGTCCGAGCAGCCATCACGTCGGCGGACGATATATGTATTCCGTCACCGTATTAACGCTAATCGATCCGCACGCCCATGCGGCCGGCCAAATCCTGGATGAACTGCCAGGCCACCCGGCCATTGCGCGCGCCACGGGTCATGGACCATTCGATGGCCTGGGCCCGCAGATCCTCGCTGGAGATGGCGAGGCTGTAATGCTTGCAATAGCCGTCAAGCATGGTCAGGAATTCATCCTGGCTGCAATTGTGGAAGCCGAGCCAGAGGCCGAAACGGTCCGATAGGGAGACTTTCTCCTCGACCGCTTCAGACGGGTTGATGGCCGTGGAGCGTTCGTTCTCCATCATATCCCGGGGCATCAGATGCCGCCGGTTGGAGGTGGCGTAAAATATCACGTTGCCCGGCCGGCCCTCAATCCCGCCTTCCAGCACGGCCTTGAGGGATTTATACGAGGCATCATCGTTGTTGAATGACAGATCGTCACAAAACAGCACATGGCGGTGCTCGCCCCCGCGCAACAGCTTCAACAACCGGGGCAGGGAGGGGATATCCTCGCGGTGGATTTCCACCAGCTTCAAGCTGCCCGGATTGGTCTCGACAATATTGCCGTGGATCGCCTTGACCAGGCTGCTTTTACCCATGCCCCGGGCACCCCACAGAAGGGCATTGTTGGCCGGCAGGCCGGCGGCGAAACGGCGGGTATTCTCGGCCAGGGTATCGCGCTGGGACTGAATGCCGTGCAGGAGGTGCAGATCAATACGGCTGACCTCCCCGATCGGTTCCAAGGCGCTCTCGCCGGCGTGCCAGACGAAGGCGTCGGCGGCGTCGAAATCGGCCGCCACCTCCCTGGGCGGCGATAGCCGGTCCAGGGCATCGGCGATGCGGCCCAGCAGGGGGGCGAGTTCGTCGATTTTGGCCGGGGTCTTGGAAGCGGACATGGGCAGCCTTGTCTTATTCCGAGGGAAGGGCCGGAACCTAGTCTTCGCGAGCCTGGCGGTCAACGGTGTGAATTCATCCATAAAGTATGCAAATTGATTGGATACCTGATACAAGCATTAGCGTTTGCAATCTATTGCGGCGGGGCTATAGTCCGCCCGCCTCAAGCTAAATACCGGAGAATTCCATATGCTAATTTCGCCCGCTTTCGCGCAGGCCGGCGGCGCGGCCGGCGGTAGTGACATGTTCATACAGTTGATGCCGCTGCTGCTGATATTCGTGGTCTTTTGGTTCTTTTTGATCCGTCCGCAACAGAAAAAAGCCAAGGAACACCGCGAGATGGTGTCGAACGTGCGTCGGGGTGATCAGGTGGTCACGGGCGGCGGCATGATGGGCAAGGTTACCAAGGTCATTGATGAAAATACCGTACAGGTGGAATTGGCGGAGAATATTCGGGTCAAGATTATTTCGTCCACCCTGCAGGACGTGCTGGCCAAGGGCGCGCCGGTGGCGGGCGGCAAGGGCGAAGGCAAGGCCGAGAAGAAGTCGGACAACGACGCCGGCGATGATGGCAAGAATGGCGAAGAGGCCCCCGCGAAGAAGTCCTTGTTCGGCTTCAGCGGCAAGAAATAACCGGCCGCGTAGGCTGAAATGCTGTATTTCGCCCCCTGGAAGGTCACCCTGGTCGTTGTTCTGTGTCTGGCCGGCCTGATCTTCACCATCCCCAATTTCCTCTCC
>JAYGEB010000493.1:0-7501 GCA_046582595.1 Alphaproteobacteria bacterium
GAATGCATCATGGCCTCCAAGGAGGATTTGGAACGGAGCGGTCTGATCTCGCCCTTCATCGGCCATGCGGGCGACGGCAACTTTCATATGTCGATCATCGCCAATTACGACGATGCGGAGGAGAGCCGCCTGGCGCATGAATTTCACGACCGCCTGGTGCGCCGCGCCCAGGACATGGAGGGAACCTGCACCGGCGAACACGGCGTCGGTTCCGGCAAGATCGATTACCTGGAAGCCGAACTTGGCGGCGCCGTCGATGTCATGCGCGCCGTGAAAGTGGCCCTGGATCCCAAGAACATCATGAACCCCGGAAAACTACTACGCCTTTGATTCGTAACCACTCTTAATACAGCGACGTAGTACCCATATTTAATACGGTGACGTAATAAATATATAAAAAAATATAGTTATTTTCCCTGTATTCCAGCGATTTTTTTTGTTATCACGTCACCGTTAAAAATTTGCCGTCAGGTAATTATTATTACGTCGCCGCATTAGGGGTGTCGCCGCATTAGGGGTTTGCGGGTGGCCGGTTCAGGTGGTTGTCGGCGAGCCATTCATCGCAGGCCTGGGCGACGGCGCGCCAGCCATCTTCCAGCATCAGCATATGGCCCATCCCGGAGAATTCCAGATAGGTCGCCAGGCCGGGGTATTTGTTGGCCACCTTTTGCGCCGTGGCGGGCGGGATGACCCGGTCCTGGCCGCCGGCGACGACCAACAGGGGACAATCCACGTTAACCGCGTTAACGTATGAGGCACGGCCCAGGTCGAACATCCAGAACAGACTTTCATAGAGCGCGCGGCCGGATACGGGCACGAAACGCGCGAACACCTCGCCCCGGCGCTCCGGCGCCAGGCGGTTCAGGGCATTGCCGGCGGCGATTTCGAACACGGAATGGATGGTCTGCTCCCAGACCGGCCCCAGGGACATCAAGCCCATGGCGGCGGCGATTTCGTCTTCCGAAGACGGCAGCATGCCCCAGGGCGGCGCCGGGGCCAACAGAATGGCGGCCCGGGCCAGGCCCTTGGCGGCCAGCAACTGCGCCAGCAAGCCGCCCATGGAATGGCCCAGCAACACCGGCGGCCGGTCCAGCGCCGCGATCATTTGGCTTAGATCGTCAACGTAGTCAGCCAGGCCGGTCCCCGCCAGGGCCGGATCGGCGGGCAGGCCCGGCGGGCGGTCATGATGGCGCAACTCCGGGCTCAGCACCCGCCAGCCGGCGGCCTCGAAATAGCCGCGGAAATCGCTGAAGAACCAGGCCGTGCAACAGGCGCCCGGCAGCATCGCCATGACCCCCTTTCGGCCATCCAGGGTCTCCGGGTTCATGCGAGATGGCGGAACGCGGCCACCACTTGGGCGTAATTCTCACGCTTGAAGCTCACCACGACGTCCACCAGGGTCGACATGGGTGCCCATTTCCAGGCATCGAACTCCGGTTCCGCCGTGGCCAGGTCGATATCATCGTCGGCGCCCAGAAAGCGCATGGCGAACCATTTCTGGGTCTGCCCGCGAAACCGCCCGTGCCAGACCCTGTCAGCCAGCTCGCGCGGCAGATCATAGGGAATCCAATCCTCGGTCTCGCCGATAATCTCGGCCCGGCTGGTGCCGATCTCCTCTTCCAGCTCCCGCAGGGCGGCCTGGCGCGGCGTCTCGTCCGCTTCCACCCCGCCTTGAGGCATCTGCCAGGCCTCGACCGCCTGGTCGATCCGTTGCGCGACAAAGACCAGGCCCGCGTGGTTGATCAACATGATGCCGACGCAGGGCCGGTAGGGGCGTTGCAAAAACGGGGTCACGGCTTGGCCTCGCGCTGGCCGGTCAGGGCGGAAACGGGCACCAGATCAAAGCCGCGGTCGCCCAAGCCGCGGGTCCATTGGGCCAGCCGTTCGATGGTCACGGGATAGGGAAAACCGATGCCAATGGCGCCGCCCGAGGCCGCGGCCAGGCGCTCCAGCTCCAGCAGCCTGGCATCGATGGCGGCGCGGGAGGCGATGGCATCGACAACCCGGTCGCTGGCCGCGACGTCGAGGCCGATTCGGTCCGCGATGGAAACCGCGACGGAGGCGGAAGAGGCACGGGAATCCAGGAACATCAGGCCGCGGCCGCGCATGGCTTCCAACATTGGCGTCAGGTGGGATTGCGCCGAGGTGAAGCGGCCGCCCATGAAATTAACCACCCCCACATAGCCGGTAAAGCGGCCCAGCAGCCAATCCAGCCGCTGCAAGTTGCGGTTGATGGTCAGGCTGGTCAACAGGGTATGGGGGCCGGGGTCGTTGGTGGGATAGTCCATGGGCTCCATGGGAACCTGCAGCAATACCTCGTGTCCGGCGGCGCGGGCTTGATTGACATAGTCCTGCAATATCCGGCCATAGGGCGCGAAGGCCAGCGTCACCCCGCCGGGCAATTGCTGAATGGCGGCGAGCGTGGTGGCCTGCGACAGGCCAAGACTGCCCACCACCACGGCGATGCGCGGCCGCCCCGTGGCCTTGTAGGGACGGGCGTAAACCTGCAAGGGCGTGCGGCCGTCGGGCGCCACCACGGGCAGGGGGCCTTCGTCCGTGGATTTGACCAAGGCGGGATCGGGCGCCGGGCGCAATCCGCCCGAGCGGGTGAAGGAGCCGCGCGGCCGCGGCGGTTTCGCGGCCGGCACCGCCCTGGTCTTGGGCTTGGTCTTGGTCTCGGGCGCGGGCGCCAGGGCCGCCGTCTTCGCCGGCTCGCGTGGAACCTCCTCGGCCTTTGGCGCTGGCACGGGCGGGGTCTGTCTCTCGGCTTTAGCCGGGGCGGCCTTGGGTGGCACGGCCTTGGGTGGAATGGCCTTGGGTGGCACGGCCTTGGCGGGATCGTCCTGCTTGGCCGGAGCATGGTCCCCGCCCATTTCGTCCGTCTTGCCGTCGCCGCCCCCAGCTTCTTTCGCGGCCATGCTTGGCGGGGCCTGGCCGCCCCTGCCTTCCTTGCTGAGATCGATCGCCATCAAAGCGGTATCGCCGCCGGACCGTTGTCCGGCATGGTCCGGCGCTTCATAACTATAGGTCAACCAGGCCGCCAGGCAGGCCGCGCCGGCCAACAGCAGGAACACGACCACCGCCAGGGCGCTGGGCGCCCGCCGCCTGGCCTTTGCCGCCCGCGCCGCTTCCGGCTTTTTGAGCTTCGGTTTCCTGGCCACGCTACCTCAATCCCACCCCGCCGCCGCCGATCTGGGCGCGCTTGCCTATTCTCCGTTGCGTCGTTGCAACAACGCCATGCCGCGCAACAGATCCAGCGCATAGCTCAATTGAAAGTCGCGCGGCTTTTTGGCCTGTACATCCTGGCCGTCGGCATCCTTATCGGTCCCGGCCGTCTTCGGCGCGCCCTGCCTGGTTTCCGCCTTCAAATGCTTCGGCAGATCGGCTTCGCTGCGCCGCCGGCCATTGTCCGCCTTCTCCACCCGGACCTGTTCCACAAGGACATCGGGCTTGATGCCCTTGGCCTGGATCGAGGTGCCCGACGGCGTGTAATAGCGCGCCGTGGTCAGGCGGATGGCGCCATGGCCCTGCAAGGGAATGATACTTTGCACCGAACCCTTGCCGAACGATTTGGTGCCGATGATTAAGGCCCGCTGATGATCCTGCAGCGCCCCGGCGACAATTTCCGAGGCCGAGGCCGAACCGCCGTTGATCAGCACCGCCACCGGTAGGCCGTCCGCCAGATCGCCCACCTTGGCATTGTAGCGATGCGTCTCCTCGGGCCGCCGGCCGCGGGTGGAGACAATCTCGCCCTGGTCCAGAAAGGCATCGGACACGGCGATGGCCTGATCCAGGGCGCCGCCCGGATTGTTGCGCAAATCCAGCACCACGCCCATGAAGCGGTCGCCTAGTTCCGCCTTGCGCTTGGCCATGGCCGCTTTCAGGCCGCTGTTGGTCTGTTCGGTAAAGGAGGTGATGCGGATATAGACCACATCCCCCTCCAGGCGTGAGCGGACCGATTGCACGCGGATCACGTCGCGGATGATCTTAACTTCAAAGGGCTTCTCCACGCCCTTGCGCGCCACGGTCAGCAGAATTTCCGATTTTATCGGACCGCGCATTTTTTTCACCGCCTCGGCCAGGGTCATGCCCAGGACCGGGGTGCCGTCAAGGTGGGTAATGAGATCCCCCGCCTTCATCCCGGCGCGGGCGGCGGGCGTGTCATCGATGGGCGAGACCACCTTGACCACGCCGTTTTCCATCGTCACCTCGATGCCAAGGCCGCCGAACTCGCCCTTGATCTGTTCCCGCATGCTGCGGTACGACTTCGGCGTCATGTAGGAAGAATGGGGATCAAGGGACCGCAGCATGCCGGTTATGGCCGCCTCGATCAGTTCAGAATCCTCGACTTCTTCCACATAATCGGCCCTGATCCGCTCCAGCACATCGCCGAATAGGTTCAATTGACGGTAAATGCCGTCCGGCTTTGCCTGCAACGGCCCAGCAAGCGTCAAGAAGAGGCCGGCCAGACACACCATGCCGAACCGTATGCCAATCAATTGCTTCATCATCCACTCGCCCTTTCGAGGCTGCTCGACCACCAGGGGTTTGGATTGATAGCCGTCCCCTTGCGCCGTAATTCAATATAAAGGGACCGCTTGCCGTCCCCGCCCATGACCCCCACCGGCTCGCCCGTCAGCATCGATTGCCCGACAACCACCTGCAGCCTTGCCAGCCCCGCCAGCAGGGTATGGTATCCCCCGCCATGAGAGATGATCAAGATCAGGCCGTAATCCCGGAACGGTCCGGCGAAAACCACCCGGCCATCATGGGGCGCGACGACCTGCGCGTCCCGCCGCGTCCGCAAGGTGATACCCTGGGCGCGGGGCCCCAATCCAGTGCTTTCGCCGTAACGGCCAACCCGCGTCCCCCTGGCCGGCAGCCTGAGACGGCCGCGCAGTTTGGCGAATGGCGCGGCGCTGGGCGCCAGGGCCAATTGCCTCGGCTTCGCACCCGGCTTGTTTTCCGCCCGCTCCGGCGCCTTCGGCGCGCCCAGGACACGGGCCATTTCGGCGGCCAGCCCGCGCCGCGGCCGCTCGCCCCCCGGCGCGCGCGCGCCCGCATCCGGTGGTTCCGCGCCGCGCGCGGCATTCGCCGCCCGTTCGGCCGTCCGGGCCGCGATCCGGTCGGCCTCCTCGCTTGCCCGTTGCCGGGCCCGCCGTTCCTCCCGGTCCAGGCGGCGCAGCAAGGAACGCAGATCACTGACTTTCGAGGCTAGCATGGCCAGGCGTTCGCCTTCTTGCGCGCCAGCCTGACGCAATTGCCGTTCCGAGGTGGCCCGTTCGTCCAATAATTTACTCAGCTCCCGGCGCCGGTCCGACAGCGCGGCGGCGGCGGCAAGCCGCAGCCGCTGTTCCTCTTGCAGCCGGCGGCCCACGTCCTCGGCCGCCGCCAGCAATTGTCCGACCTCGGCCGCGTCCTGGTGCAAGGCGGGCAGTACGGCGGCAAGCAGCCGTCCGCCACGGGCGGCATCCAGCATGGTCCCCGGCGCCGCCAGCATGGCCACGGCGGGCTGGCGTTGCAGCTGCGCCAGGGCGGTGATGGAACGGGCCATGCCGTCCCGCATTTTCCCAAGCCGGCGGCGATAAGCCTGGTGCTCGGCGCGAAGAACCTTCAAACGTCCCTCGGTGGCGTCCAGGGCGGCTTCCTCCTCTTGCGCCTGCTTGGCCGCCAGGGCGGCGCGAAGGCGCAGGCCATCGATCTGCTCGCCGACCGTCCGGGCCCGACCGGCCAGGGCCCGCCGCCGTGACTGGACCGCCTGAATGGATTGTTCGGTTTTCCCGATGTCGCGGCGAATATCCTGATGAGCTTCCGTTTGAGTATCCGGGTCAACCTCCCGATGGGACGCCGCCATTGCCCCGGCGCTCCAGCACAGGCAGGGCAACAAGACCCTGAGTATCCGCATATCGCGGGCCGCCCTAGCCATGCCGGGCCAATTGACCGGGCGGCGCCAACAGCGAACGGCCGGTCATCTGGGCCGGCTGGGCCAGGCCCATGAGCGCCAGGACCGTGGGCGCCAGATCCGCCAGGCAGCCGTCGTGAAGCCGCGGCGGCGCGCCGGTTTCCCGCTCCGGGGGATTTACCAGCAACACCGGCACCGGCCCCGTGGTGTGGGCGGTAAATTCGCCATTTCCCACTGGGTCGCGCATCATTTCGATATTACCGTGATCGGCGGTGATGACCATGCAGCCATTGACCGCGCCGACCACGTCGATCAGGCGGGCCAGGCAACGGTCGATCATCTCCACCGCCCGGATCGCGGCGGGTAGATTTCCGGTATGGCCGACCATGTCGGGGTTGGCGTAGTTGACGATGATCAGGTCGTAATGGCCTCCCTTGACCGCCCGCACCAGTTTGTCCGTCACCTCGCCCGCCGACATCTCGGGCGCCAGGTCATAAGTCGCGACTTTTGGCGAGGGCACCAGGATGCGGTCTTCGCCGGTGAATACCGCCTCCCGCCCGCCGTTCAAGAAGAAGGTGACATGGGCGTATTTCTCGGTCTCGGCGATGCGCAATTGCCGCAAACCGGCGTTCGAGACTACTTCGCCCAGGGTCTGTTCCAGTTCGATGGCCCGGAACAAGGTGCCGATGCTGGCATCCAGAGCCTTGGAATAGCTGACCATGCCAAGCCGGTCGGCGAATTCGATCACCCGGCCGCGCTCGAAACCGTCGAAATCGGGCTCGACCAGGGCGGTGAGAATTTCGCGGGCCCGGTCGGCCCGGAAATTGGCCATCAAAAGACCGTCGCCGTCGTGCATGCCGCCGTAACCCGCCACGACGGCGGGCGGAATGAATTCATCGCCAATGTCCTGGGCATGGGCATCGCGAACCGCCGCCGTCGCGTCCGCCGTCGCCACGCCGGCGCCGGCCGCGATGGCTTCGTGGGCCTGGGCCACCCGGTCCCAGCGATGATCCCGGTCCATGGCGTAGTACCGGCCGCAAACGGTAGCGACACGCACGCCGTCATTTCCGGCGATGGCCTCCGCCACCTTGGTCATGACATCGGCGCCACTGTCGGGGGGCGTGTCGCGGCCATCCATGAAACAATGCAGCCAGACCGGCACGCCGGCATCGGCGATGATCTCGGCCAGGGCCAGCATATGACGGTGATGACAATGCACCCCGCCCGGCGACAGCAGACCCATCAGATGACAGGCCCCGCCGCCGCCTTGCAGGCGGTCGATAAATTGTTCCAGCCTGGGATTCATGGCCAGACTGCCATTGGCCAGCGCCGCGTCGATACGGGGCAGATCCTGCATCACCACCCGTCCGGCGCCGATGTTCTGATGGCCAACCTCGGAATTGCCCATCTGACCGTCCGGCAGGCCGACCGCCGCGCCCGAAGTCTGCAACAGGGCGTGCCCGCCGGCGGCCAGCAGGCGGTCATAAACCGGCGTTTTGGCCAGGGCGATAGCATTGTCGGCGCGGTCCTGGCGATGGCCCCAGCCATCCAGGATACAAAGCACCACGGGGCGTTGCTGGTTCTTCACGCGCAACCTCG
>JAYGEB010000513.1:0-14711 GCA_046582595.1 Alphaproteobacteria bacterium
TTCGTCCTTTTAGCCTTGGTTTTGTTCGCTGCCATGGTCCCACTCATGCGCCGAATACCCCGGCGCGTTGCTTGTGAATATGGTTCACGGTCTGAAAGAGTGCAGGCCGCTATGTTACTGAAGTACAACGATTATGTCAAGAAATTTCGGTCGAATGACCCGTCTCTCCGTGCCGTGTGAAAACAATGCCTGCACTGCCGTCAGGCGGTGCTCAGCGGTTTTAGATGCCCCAACAATGCCTGCATGTCATTTGGGGGCTCGGAGCGAAAATTCAAGTCCCGGCCGTTCACGGGATGGCGGAAACCCAGCTCCGCGGCATGCAGCGCCTGACGCATGAAGCCGGTGATCGCGGCGCGCAAAGGCTGTTCCAAATCCGCCGTCCGGCCGCGCCGGGCCCGGCCATAGAGGGGATCGCCCACGACCGGATGGCCAAGCGAGGCCAGATGCACCCTGATCTGATGGGTCCGCCCGGTCTCCAGGCGGCAATCGATGAGCGTGGCGGTTTGGCCATAGGCTTGGACCCGCTCAAAGTGCGTAACCGCCGCCTTGCCGCCTCGGCTCACCACGGCCATTTTTTTGCGGTTGTTGGGGTCGCGGCCGATATTGCCCTCGATCCGGCCCGCCGCCTGCCGCGGCCGGCCCCAGACCAGGGCGCGGTAGCGGCGCTGGATATCGTGGCGGGCGAACAGCTCGCTCAGGCCGGCATGAGCGGCGTCGTGCTTGGCCGCCACCATCAGGCCGGAGGTATCCTTGTCCAGGCGGTGGACAATTCCCGGCCGGCGCACGCCGCCCACGCCGGACAGGCTGTCGCCGCAATGGGCCAGAAGCGCGTTGACCAGGGTGCCGTCCGGATTGCCCGGCGCCGGATGCACCACCAGGCCGGCCGGCTTGTCGATCACGATCAGATGTTCATCTTCATAAACAATTTCCAGGTCCATGGCCTGGGGCATGGGCAGGGCATCCGCCGCCGGCGGTACGCTGAGTTCGATCTCCTCGCCGGGTTTGACCCGGTACGAGGCCTCGGTTACCGTCCGTCCATCGTCGCCGCCGGATGCCTTGATTTGCACCCGTCCGGCCTCGATCAGGGCCTTGATGCGCATGCGCGAGAGGGTCTCGACCGCCTCGCTGAGCAGACGGTCAAGCCGCTGGCGGGCCGCATCGGGGCCGACGGTAATTTTGTGTTTTTCTATTTGCGGATTTTCACCCATGACCCAACACTGGACCGAGAACAGCACCCGGCTCAAGCTTCTCGTTGGCGGCATGACAACTTTGTTGGTTGCCGGACTGATTTTGATGGTCGTCGGCATCGCCAAAACCTCCAAGGAATTGAGCGATCAGGCCGCCATGACCTTTGGCGATGTCCCGGTCAAACTGGCGCCGGGGGATACCCTGATCGGTCTGACGGCGGATGATGGCCGGCTGTTTCTGGGCATTCGCCATGGCGACGGCCGGCAATCCGTCAAAGTGCTCGATGCCGTCTCCGGGGCCCCGGTCGGTCAACTGTTTTTGGAAACCGGCCGGTGATTCTGTTGCCCACCGGGCCGCGCGCCGCCATCGCCGCCCATGTGGCGGCGGACTATCCGAACGAGGCCTGCGGCCTGTTGCTGGGCCAAAAACAGGACGGACAGGTGCTGATTTCCCAGGCCGTGGCCAGCGCTAATATCGCCGATCAACCCAGCCATCGGTTTGAAATCGATCCGGGTCTGCGCTTGCGTCTGCAAAAGGCGGCGCGGGCGGGCGAGGCCGCCGTGATCGGCCATTATCATTCCCATCCCGACGGCGCGGCGCGGCCCTCGGACACGGACCGGGCCGGCATATTCGAAGCCGATCTGGTCTGGTTGATCGTGGCGGTGAACAAGGGCCGCCCGCGGGAGATCGCCGCCTTCATGCCGCGGGCGGAGGGGGAGGGGTTTGATGAACTGGAATTGAGGGAAAATGGGGACCGCTGAATGAATTTCACCTCCGACAACGCCGCCGGCGTGGCGCCGCAAATCATGGCCGCCCTGGCCGCCGCCAACGAGGGCCACGCCATGGCCTATGGCGACGACCCCATCACCAAGGCGGCGGAAGCCGCCTTTACCGACCTGTTCGAGCGCGAGCTGGCGGTTTTTCCCCTGGCCACGGGCACCGCGGCCAACGCCCTTGCCCTGTCGGCGCTAACGCCGCCATGGGGCCAGATCTACTGCCACCGCAACGCCCACATCGAGGAAGACGAGGCGGGCGCGCCCGAGTTGTTCACGGGCGGGGCCAAGCTGGCCCTGCTGGAGGGGGAGCACGGCAAGATCGGGGCCGACACATTGGCGCGCGCTGTGGCGGGCGCCGGCTTCGGCGTGCAGCACCATTCCCAACCCAGCGCGCTGTCCCTGACCCAGGCGACGGAGGCCGGCACGGTCTATGATCCCGGCGAGATCGCCGCCCTCGCGGCCATCGCCCACGGGGCCGGGCTGTCCGTTCACATGGACGGCGCCCGCTTCGCCAACGCCGTGGCTCATCTGGGTTGCAGCCCGGCCGAGGCGACCTGGAAGGCGGGGGTGGATGTGCTGTCGTTCGGCGCCACCAAGAACGGCGCCATGGCGGCCGAGGCGGTGATTTTCTTTGACCCCGGCGCGGCGGGCGACTTCCTGTACCGGCGCAAGCGCGGCGGCCATCTGTTCTCCAAGATGCGTTATCTCTCGGCCCAACTGGTGGCCTATATGCGCGACGACCTATGGCTGGACAACGCCCGCCACGCCAATGCCTGCGCCCAGGCCCTATCGGAGGGATTTGCCGCGCTGGAGGGCGGCGAACTGATGCACGGCGTGGATGCCAACGAGATTTTCGTCAGCCTGCCCGAACCCGCCCTGGCGGCCATGGAGGCGGGTGGTGTCGGCTTTCACCGCTGGGGGACGGGCGGTCAGGCGCGTTTCGTCTGCGCCTTCGACACAAAAATGGAGGCCGTGGAGCGAACGCTTGAGATCGCCCGCGATGCGGCATGAAACGAGAGGAAATATCATGCAAGGCTTGATGATCGGCGACATTTCGGTGCAACGAATTATGGAATACGAAGAACCGTTCTTCGTGCCCCATGAGGTTTTCAAGGAGGCCACGGCGGAGGCCCTGGCGCCGCATCTGCATTGGCTGCAACCAAAAGCCATGCACCCCGAGACCGGCAAGCTGATATTGCCGTTTCAGTCTTATCTGGTGCGGACCAAACACCACACCATTTTGATCGATACCTGTATTGGCTGCGGCAAGAACATCACCCACCGGCCGCAATGGTTCCAGCGCACGGATCAAACCTGGTTGAACAATCTGCGCGCCGCGGGCGTCGAGCCCGAAGCCATCGATTACGTCTTTTGCACCCATCTGCACGCCGATCACTGCGGCTGGAACACCACGCTGGTCGACGGCCGGTGGGTGCCCACGTTCCCGAATGCCAAGTATATTTTTTCCAAAGTGGAATACGCCGCCGCCGAGGCGCGCAACGACATCATTTTTCAGGAAAGCGCGCTGCCGGTCATGGAGGCGGGCAAGGCGCAACTGGTGGATTTGGATTTCGCCCTGGACGATCAGGTCTGGCTGCTCTCCACGCCGGGACATACCGCCGGGCACGTGGCGGTCAATCTGGCATCGAATGGCCACGCGGCGGTGATGTGCGGTGACCTGATCCATTCCCCAATACAATGCGTCCACCCAGAATGGAGCCCGAAGTTCGATCTTGATCCGGACCTGGCCAGCCAGACCCGGCGGCATTTTCTGGCCAGCAATGCCGAAAGCGGACAACTGGTGCTGACGGCGCATTTCCCCTCGCCCTCCGTGGGGCATGTTGTCGTGGAGGGTGATGCCTTCCGTTTCGACTATCTTGAGGGCTAGGATGGCGGAGCATTTTTTTTGGGAGATCTGGCATGACGGCGAAACGTCCGAAGTTCTGCGGCTGGGGTTACGAGGGCGAGGGCCTGACCCCGGATGAACATGAAATGGTGCTGGGGCGGTATGCGGAACGCTTTGGTTTGGACGGCTTTGCCCGCATAGAACAGCCAACGCCGGATCAGATCGATCTGCACCCGGCGCGGATCGAAGCGCCGGCCAAACTGGCGGATTTCTGTTCCGGGGGGGATTTTGACCGCCTGACCCATACCTACGGCAAAAGTTTCCCCGACTACGTCCGCATCTATGACAAGGATTTCACCAACGCCCCCGATATCGTCGCCCATGCCAAAGAGGAAGATCATGTGGAGGCCGTGCTGGACTGGGCCACGGGCGCCAATGTCGCGGTGATCCCGTTTGGCGGCGGTTCTTCCGTCGTGGGCGGTATCGAACCGGCCGTGGGCGGCAACTATGCGGGCACCCTAAGCCTGGACCTGACCGGGCTGGACCAGATTTTGGAAATTGACAAGACCTCCCGCGCCGCCCGCATGCAAGGCGGCATCCGCTGCCCCGATATCGAGAACGGCTTGCGCCCCCACGGCCTGACCATGCGGCATTTTCCACAAAGTTTTGATCTGGCCACCCTGGGCGGCATGATCGCCACCCGCTCGGGCGGCCATTTCGCCACGCTCTACACCCATATCGATGATTTCGTCGAAAGCACGCGGATGATGACGCCGGCGGGAATCATGGAAAGCCGCCGGCTGCCCGGTTCGGGCGCCGGGCCCAGCCCCGACCGCCTGGCCATCGGTTCCGAAGGATCGCTTGGCATTATCACGGAAGCCTGGATGCGCCTGCAGGACCGGCCCAACCAGCGGCGCTCCACCGCCATCAACTTTGACAGTTTCGAGCGCGCCGTGGAGGCCGTGCGGCAATTGACCCAATCGGGCCTGTTCCCCGCCAATGTCCGCCTGCTGGACCGCATGGAGGCGTTGCTGAATGGCGCCGGCGACGGCAGCCACGATGTGGTGGTCCTGGGCTTTGAAAGCGCCGACCATGCGGTCGATGCCTGGATGGAACGCGGGCTGGCGATCTGTGACGAACTGGGCGGCAAATACGATGTGGAGGCATCGAAGGCGGCGGACAGCAATACCTCCGGCGCGGCGGGCGCCTGGCGCGCGGCCTTTATCAAGATGCCGCATTTCCGTGATGCCCTGATCTCGGCGGCGGTGATCTCCGATACCTTCGAAACCGCCATCACCTGGGATAAATTCCACGGCTTCCACGAAAACGTCAAGGCGGCGGCGGAACAGGCGATCCGGGAGGTCACCGGACGCGAGGGCATCGTCACCTGCCGATTCACCCATGCCTACCCGGATGGCGCTGCGCCCTATTTCACCTTCCAGGCCGTGGGCAGGCACGGCGCCCTGTTGGAGCAATGGCACGAGATCAAGGCCCGGGCCTCGGACGCGATCATCGAACACGGCGGCACCATCACCCATCACCATGCCGTGGGCCGGGACCATATGCCCTGGTATCTGCGGCAACGGCCGGAGGTCTTCGGCCTGGCCCTGCAAGGCGCCAAGGACCGGCTGGACCCCGCCGGCATCCTCAATCCGGGCGTCATCGTGCCCTTGGCCAAATAGGAGGACGGAGAGATGAAATTCTTGAGCTTCCGCACGGAGGCCGGGGACAGTTACGGCCTGGTCGAGGGCGATGGCGTGATCGATCTTGGCGCCCGCATGGGCGGCAAGTACCCCGATCTGCGGTCCCTGCTGGGAGGCAACGGACAGGACGAAGCCGCCGCCGCCGCCGGCGGCGCGCCCGATCATGGCCTTGCCGACATCACCTATTCTCAGGTCATCCCCAACGCCCGGCGGATCATCTGCATCGGTCTGAACTACCGCGAACACGCGGTCGAAATGGGCCTGAAGTTTCCCGAAAATCCCTCGCTCTTTTCCAAGTGGCCCGACGCCCTCGTGGGTCATGAACAAGACCTGGTGCGGCCCAAATCGTCGAGCCACTATGACTATGAGGGGGAGTTGGCCTTCATCATCGGCAAACCGGGCCGCCACATCGCGGCGGCCGCGGCCATGGACCACGTCGCCGGCTATGCGCCGTTCCTGGACGGCAGCGTGCGGGATTTTCAAGGACACTCGGTGATCGCCGGCAAGAACTTTCATCACAGCGGGTCATGCGGGCCCTGGATGACCACGGCGGACGAAGTGCCCGACCCTGGGAACCTGCGCCTGACCACCCGCCTGAACGGCGATGTGGTGCAGGATGAAAGCACCGAGCAATTATTCTATTCGGTGGCCAACATCATCGCCTATGTCTCGCAATTCACGCCCCTGCATCCGGGCGACGTGATCGCCACCGGCACCCCCAGCGGCGTCGGCGCGGGCCGCAAGCCGCCCCTGTGGATGCAGGCCGGCGACCGCATCGAAGTGGAGATTTCCGGCCTGGGGTGCCTCGCCAACAACGTGGTCGCGGAACAGGATTAGAGCCTTTTTCCCGTGCCCTTTTTGCCGCCATTCTTTAACATCGCCCCATGACTAAAAATCAAGGGACGATCATTGTTGCCGGCGCCGGCCTTGGCGGCCTGACGCTGGCGTTGTGTCTGGCGCGGGCCGGCTTCACGGTCAAGGTATTGGAACAGGCCGCGGCCTTGGGCGAGGTCGGCGCCGGGGTGCAGATCAGCGCCAATGGGGCCAGGGTGCTCTATCATCTTGGCCTGGCGGAGGCCCTGAACGCCGTGGGCTTTACGCCCGAGGCGGGCGAAATGCGCCATTGGCAAACTGGCGAAACCCTGAGCTCGCGGCCCCTGGGCAAGGAGAGCGAGGAGAAATTCGGCTTTCCCTATTTTCATCTCCACCGCGCCGATTTTCACGCCGTCCTGGCCGATGCCCTGGCGGCGGCGGCGCCGGACGCGGTCCACCTGAATAGCAAGGTGCGTGGGTTCAGCCAATCCGATGGCGGTGTCACCGTCACGACCGAAGGCGGGGACAGTTATTCGGGCGATGTGCTGGTCGGCTGTGACGGCATACATTCCACCATCCGCGGCCAGTTGTTCGGACCCGATGCGCCGCGTTTCACGGGCTGTGTCGCCTGGCGCGCCACGGTGCCGGTGGCGGCCCTGCCGCCCGGTCATGTGCGTCCCGTTTCATCCAACTGGATCGGCCAGGGCGGTCATTTCGTGCATTACTATGTCCGCCGCGGCGAACTGGTGAACTGTGTCGGCGTCATGGAGCAGGACAATTGGCAAGCTGTATCCCGTTCGAATAAGGGCGTCGAATCCTGGTCGAACGAGGGCGCCAGGGAGGAATTTCTGACGGATTTCGAGGGTTGGCACGAAAACGTACAGATCCTGATGCGGGCCGCCAAAAGCTGTTTCCGCTGGGGCCTGTTCGACCGCGACCCCCTGGCCCGATGGAGCGCGGGCCGGGTAACCCTGCTGGGCGATGCCTGCCACCCCATGCTGCCCTTCATGGCCCAGGGCGCGGTCATGGCCATCGAGGACGCCCATACCCTGGCGCAATGCCTGGCCCAGGGTTCCGATCCCGTCGCGGCCCTGCAATGCTACGAGGGCCTGCGCAAGCCGCGCACGGCGACGGTGCAACGGATGTCGAGGGACAATATTCAGTTTTTCCATCACGCCGACATCCCCAACCTTGCCGAACGCATGAGCCGCCACCGCGAGGCCCATCTGTGGCTCTACGGTTTCGATGTGACCGATCAGGATTTCCGATCTAACGGTTTCTGAAAACCCGTTGATATTCGCCGATGGCCACGCGATCCACCGCCAGATCCAGGCGGTCAAGGCCTGTAAACGATAGCCACAGGATTTCCTCGGCCTCGTTGTTCTCGATCCCGCCCGACCAATGGTCCACCAAATAATAGTGTAGCCGCTGGAACTCTGCCGCGCGATGCAGCAAGGTACAGAGGAATTGCGGGTTGGACGGGGTGATGGCCAACTCTTCCATCAATTCCCGGCGCAGCGCATCCAATTGACTTTCGCCGGGGTCCATGTGGCCGCCCGGAATGGCGATGGCGCCGGGATCGACCGGCTTGTCCAGGCGGCGCCTTTCCACCAGAAATTGATCGCCCTGCACCAATAGAAAGCTGACGCAATCCAGCAACTCAGTGGGCTCAGGGATGGGGGCCCCACGGCGCCGCATCCAACAACTGGTTGGTTTGGGTCATCAGCAGAGGCCGGATCTTGCCCGCGAAAATCATGAAATCCTCATCCGCGAACAGCGCCTTCCAATGGGCGCGGCGATCGGCGTCGTCGTCGAATTTCCACAAATGGACAAGCTGGCTCAAGCCGCCGGTATCGGATGTGAAATAGCCGACCAGCTTGGCGTCGAAGCCGCCTTTTTCCATCGCCGGCCAGCCAAATTCGCCATAGACCTTAACCACCTCGCCCATTTTGCCCACATAAACTTGGTAGGTGCGCAGTTCGTACAATGCCATGAAAATTCCTTCTCTTGGATGCTCTCGTCTCAGGCCGTCAGCGGCGCATATTTATCCAGGCGGCGCAGGACATCGTCGCGGGGTTCGGACGGCAGGGTCAGAAGAGCCCGCGTGACGCCGGCTTCGGCATAGCCATCAAGCACCTCCCGCTCGCCCGGCGCGCCGAAGACGCTGACGGAGAATTCGGATGGATCGCGCCCGCCTTCCTCGGCCATCCGCGCCATCCGCGCCATGTTCTCCTTGGCATCGAAGCCGCCGCGGGCGCGCGGCAGCCAGCCGTCGCCATACTCCACGATGCGGCGCAGGGTGTAATCGGTCTCGCCGCCCAGGATGACTGGAATACGGGGCTTTTGCACCGGTTTGGGATGGGCCCAGGTGGCATCGAAATTGACGAAATCGCCGTGAAAGGATGCCTCTTCCTCCGTCCACAACGCCTGCATGGCCAGGACGTTTTCCCGCATTTGCGCGAAACGGGTTTTGTAGGCGACGCCGTGGTCTTCCATTTCCTCCACGTTCCAACCGCCGCCGATGCCGAAGATGAAGCGGCCATTGGACATCATGTCCAGACTGGCCACGGATTTCGCCGTCACGATGGGTTCCCGCTGGGCCAGCAGGCAGAGGCCGGTGCCCAGTTTCAGGTTCTTGGTCACCGCGCCCGCATAGGCCAGGGCGACGAAGGGATCGTGGGTATGCCAATAATCTTTCGGCAGATCGGCACCGCCGGGCCAGGGTGATTTGCGCGAGGCGGGGATGTGGGTGTGTTCCGGCACGAAGAGGGATTCAAAGCCGCGCTCTTCCAGTGCCACGGCCAATTCGGCGGGTTGAATGGTGTAATCCGTGGAAAAAATCATCACGCCCACATGCATGCCTTATCCTCCTATTTTAAGAATTTTCTGACGCACATTAGAGCCAAGGCAGGCCGCGCTGTCCAGTAGGATGATAATTTGCCCCGGCGCTCTAGGCATTGGTTTGGCAAAAGCGTAAGTTGCGGCCCAGAGAATTCTTCAAAATGACCACCCAATTGCAAAGGACGGATCGGCATCATGCGTATCGCCACCCTTCAAGTTGACGGCAAGCAGACCCTGGCAGTGCGCCGGGGCGACAATTATGTGGATCTGTCCAAGGCGGCCCCCGATCTGCCGCAAGACATGACGGCGCTGTTGGAAGCCGGCGCCTTGGACAAGGCCGACCGGGCGGCGCAAGCGGCGGGCGACGATGCCTTGATCGCCGCAGCCGATGCCACCTATCTGCCCGTGGTCACCAACCCGCCGAAAATCCTGTGCTGCGGCCTGAACTACCGCGACCATGCCGAGGAAACCGGAAACCCCATTCCCGACTATCCCATCATCTTCATGCGGGCGCCGACCACCATGTCGGCCCACAATGGGCCCATGATCCTACCCAAAGCGGCCTCGGACTTTGATTATGAGGCGGAACTGGCGGTGATCATCGGCACCGGCGGGCGGCATATCTCCAAGGATAACGCCTTGGATCATGTGGCCGGCTATTCCTGCTTCAACGACGGCTCCATCCGCAGCTACCAATTCAAGGCGCCGCAATGGACCATGGGCAAGAATTTCGACGCCTCGGGCGGGTTCGGTCCTGAATTGGTCACGCCGGACGAATTGCCCAAAAGCGTGGATAATCTGCGCATTCAATGCCGCCTGAACGGCGAGAGCATGCAGGATTCAAACACCGGACAACATATTTTCGATGTGGAATCCGTGATCGAGGCGCTGTCCGAGGTCATGACGCTCTGCCCCGGCGATGTGATCATCATGGGCACTCCGCCCGGTGTCGGCGCGGCCCGCACGCCGAACATCTGGATGAAGGACGGCGATGTCTGCGAGATCGAGATTGAGGGCATCGGCATCCTTACCAACCCCATCGTCGCCGAATAAGCCCTGGCTATCCTGGAGCCACCGCCGCGCCCCCTGCCGGGCCTACGGGAATGTCTGGCGGGACTTGACCGGCACAATCTGGTCAACGCCCTGGTCGCCTGGCTGTTCGCCATTTCCGGGCCCGTGGCGGTTATTCTCGCCGTCGGGCGCCAGGGCGGCCTGACGCCGGAAGCCATCGCTTCCTGGGTCTTCGCCGCCTTCGTCTTCGGCGGCTTGTTGACCATTGCGTTCAGTTATTTATTTCGTCAGCCCATTGCCTTGATGTGGACCATACCCGGCGCCGTTCTGGTCGGCGGCGCCTTGCAGCATTTGAGCTTCGCCGAAGTTATCGGGGCCTATCTGGTCTGCGGCCTGCTGCTGGCCTTCCTGGGCGTCACGGGCCTGGTGCGGCGCATCATGGCGGCCATCCCCGTGCCCATCGTCATGGCCATGGTGGCCGGCGTCTTCCTGCCCTTCGGCCTGAATGTCATTGCCGCGTTCGGGGATGCGACGGTGCTGGCGGTGGCCATGGTGGCGGCGTTCGCCATTCCCACGGCGCTGCCCGGCCTAGGCCGGGTGTTGCCGCCGGTGCTGTGCGCCCTTGCCGCGGGGGTGGTCGTGATCGTCGCCTCGGGGCAGATGTCGGGAGTGGAAATGCCCACCCTGGCGCTGGCCCGGCCGATTTTCTACAGCCCGGAATTTTCCTTGCGCGCCCTTGGCGAACTGGTGGTGCCCCTGGCGGTGACCGTAATCGCGGCCCAGAACGCCCAAGGTTTCGTTATCCTGCGCCAGGCCGGCTTCGAGCCGCCGGAAAATAATCTGACCGTTGCCTGCGGCCTTGGCAGCCTGTTGTTCGGCATCTTCGGCTCCGTCCCCACTTGCGTGACGGGACCGGCCAACGCCATCCTGAACACCTCCGGCGTCAAGGAACGGCGCTATATGGCGGGTGTCCTGTTCGGCCTGTTGGCGATCGGCTTCGGCTTGTTTTCGCCCTTCACCACCGGCCTGGGCCTGGTCCTGCCGGCGGTCTTTATCAATCTGCTTGGCGGCCTGGCCATGCTGGCGGTCTTGCAGGGCGCCTTCACCACCGCATTCGCCGGGCCCCATGCCCTGGGCGCCCTGGTCAGTTTCCTGGTCACCCTGTCCGGCGCCGCCCTGTTCAATGTCGGCGCGCCGTTCTGGGGCCTGGCCTTCGGCTATGCCACGACCTTGCTGGTCGGGCGCCGGGGGGCTTGAGGCGCTTTCCACCCCAGGCTCACTATCAATGCCCTTTGGTACTATACTCCTCCCAATTCGAGACGGACATGATGGATGGGCGGGGGGGTAAACGGAATGGATAAGCAAGTCGCCGTGGTGGTTGGCGCCACCACCAAATGGCAGTCGGACGGCCGCATGACCAAGCTGGCGCATGGCGGAACGGTGGATGACAGCGATCTACCCGTTGGCGTGCGCTGGGGCGTCGGCGGCGCCATTGCGCAGAAGTTCGCGCAAGAAGGTTTCTTCGTCGTGCTGACGACCCGCACCGCGTCCAACGCCGCCGCCCTATCCGAGGCCATCCGGGAACAGGGCGGCGAATGCATGACCGTGGAATTGGACCTGGTCTCGGAGGACTCTATTTCAGCGGCGTTCGCCTCGATCCGGGCCGAAGTTGGGGAGCCGGACGTTCTGGTCTACAACGCCGGATACCTGGAAGGCCGCGACCTTCCCGCCGGGCAGGAATTGCTGGAATATATCCCCCTGGAGATGTTCGAGACCGCGCAGCATATTTCCAGCCGGGGGCCGTTTCTGGTCGCCAAGGAAGTGTTGCCCGCCATGCGGCGGAATGGCCGGGGCACGTTCCTGATCTCCAATAACAATTTCTCCCTGCGCGGGCGCAAGCGGAATACCGGCGAGTCGCTGTACTACCCCAGGGGCATGATGCGCACCCTGGCGCAGGTGCTGACGGAGGAATATTCCGAACACGGCGTGCACGTGGCCAACGTGGTGATCGATGGTTTGATCGATTCACCCGGCACGCGGGCCCTGGCGAAAGCGCGGGAGCATCCCGATATCATCATGAACCCGGTAAAGATCGCCGAGGCGTTCTACTACCTGCATTCCCAGGATCCCTCCTGCTGGACCCACGAGCTTCAGCTCACGCCGTTTCCGACCAAGCCGAGCTATTGATTTAATATGCAAATCATCGACGCTCAAATTCACCTCTGGGGAACCGGCCTGCCAAGCAATATGGCGCACCGGCAGGTGACGGCCTTCACCCCGGAAGAGGCCATCGCCATGATGGACGAGGGCGGTGTCCATGGCGCCGTCATCCATCCGCCCGGCTGGGATCCGGGCTCCACGGAAATGGCCTTGCAAGCGGTGCAAAACTATCCCGGCCGCTTCGCCATCGTGGGTTCGGTGCCGCTGGAGCAAGCGGCATCACGCGCCCTGATCGCCGGCTGGCGAAAGCAGCCGGGCATGCTGGGCCTACGATATACCTTCCTAAGCGATCCCGCGCGGCAATGGCTGCATGATGGCGACCTGGATTGGCTTTGGCGGGCGGCGGAGGATGCCGGCGTTCCCATCGCCGCGCTGGCGACGGATTCGCTCGCCGTTTTCGGCCGCATCGCCGAGCGCCATCCGGGGCTTCGCTTGACCATCGATCATCTGGGCGGCCGGGGCGGCCTCACCACGCTCAAGGACGCCGCCGCCATGACCCATATTCCCGAACTGCTGGCGTTGGCGAAGCACCCCAACGTGGCGGTCAAGGCGACCGGCGCGCCGGGCTATTCCAGCGAGGCCTATCCGTTTCCCGGCATGCACGCCTATCTGCGGCAGATCTACGATGCCTTTGGCCCCGACCGCATGTTCTGGGGCACCGACATCACCAAGATGCCCTGTTCCTGGGCCCAGTGCGTGGCCATGTTTACCGAGGAGCTGCCGTGGCTCGGGGAGGCGGACAAGACGCTGATCATGGGAAATGCCATCCGCGCCTGGTGGGGCTGGGACGGCTAACAAATTTGCCTCGCCAATCCGGCCAGAGATCAAGTTCGTCGTACCCGCGTAGGCGGGTATCCAGATCTATCCACAAATTCCGCCGGTTTTCCCGTGTCCCTGGATCCCCGCTTTCGCGAGGATGACGGTAGGTAGGAAGTCGAAATTCAAGATATCCCACCGCCCGGTATTTACCCTAATTCCGCCAATATGGCGTCAACATTTGTAATCCTGGCCAGCGGCGCCATGGCGGCGAGGGCGTTCTCATGCTGGGCCTGGATCGCCGTTGAGCAGGCATCGCCCGCGACGGTAATTTCATGGCCGATGTCGGCTGCGTGACGCACCGTCGTTTCCACGGCATAGGCGGTCGATACGCCGCAACAGATAAGCTTTCGCGTTCCGAGGGAAAACAAAATCTCCGCCAAATTGGTGTTGTGAAAGGCGCTGTTGGAGGTATGGGTGACGACGAAATCCGCCGTCTCGGGCCTTAGTCCTTTGATGAATTCGGCGCCCCAGGTTCCTTCCCGCCAGGCGCCGAGTGCCTTCCATTCCTTTTTCATGTCCGTGTTGGTGGGGATGCCGCGAAAATCCGGCGGCACCGCCAACCGCACATGGATGATGGGTAGGGAAGCCTCGCGCGCGCCTTCGATCAGGCGCATGGCGTTATTCAGCCGTTCCTCGCGCCAGTCGCTTTTCGCCGCCATGCCCAGTTTGATCTTGCCGTCGGGATGGCAGTTTTCGTTCTGAAAGTGGATGGCAAGGATCGCGGTATCCGGCAACGGCACGATTATTTCTCCTTTTTCCCCCTACCGAAATTGGCCGCGTTCAGCTTTCGAATTCCGCGTGATGGTCATGCCACCAGTTGGCGATCTCGAGGCGGGTGGCGAACCATGCGCCGCCTTTTTTTTGCGCATGGTCGATGAATTCAGCAAGCGCCGAGACCCGCCCGGCCTGCCCGATCAGCCGGGGATGCAGGCCGATGTTTATCATCCGGGGATGGGTTTCCCCTTCTTCCCACAGATAATCGAAGCCGCGTTTCAGCAATTCGAAGAAATCGCCGGGGCTGCCATAGCCCTGCGCCATGACGAAGCCGACATCGTTGTAGGTCAGGGAATAGGGCACGATCAGATGCCGCTTGCCCAGGACCTCCACATAGTAGGGCAGGTCATCGTTGTAGGCGTCGGAATCGTAGACGAAGCCGCCCTCCTCGATCAGCAGTTCGCGGGTGTTGACCGAGGGGCCATAGCGGCAATACCAGCCCAAGGGCCGCTTGCCGCAGGTCTCCTCAAAGGATTTGATGGCCGCATGCATGTGCGCCTTCTCTTCTTCGCGGGAGAGCAGCCACATCTCCTCCCAGCGCCAGCCATGGCTGCACGGCTCGTGCGCGCTGTCGCGCAGCCAGGCCGCGACTTCCGGGTTGCGTTCCAGCGCCACGGCGGCGGCGAAAAAGGTAACCGGTATGTTTTTCTTGTCGAACAGGCGCTGCAGCCGCCAGATGCCGGCCCGCGAGCCGTATTCGTAAACCGATTCCATGGCGAG
>JAYGEB010000100.1:0-7700 GCA_046582595.1 Alphaproteobacteria bacterium
CCCGCCGGCAGGCCCGCGCCAGTCCGGCCCACCAACCGTCCACGGCGCCGCGCACCGGGGCCAGATCATACATGGGCAGGCCGGCCAACCTCACCCGTTAATACCCAACGGTTTCGGTCACCGCCCTGGTGTTGCCAAACGAGGGCACGATGGCGGAATGGCGGCCGGCTCCGCCCGCCACCACCAACAGGATATCTTCGTGCCTGGTGGCGATACGGGCGCCCCCGTCGCCATCCGCCAACAGCCGTTCGGGCACATACTGGCGCATGATGGCGCGTTGCGGCTGGGACAGAGCATGGGCCGGGATCAGCGCGTGTTCGATCAGGAAGTTTCTGATATCGGCCTTCGAAAAGCCGTCCCTGGCCATGATCTCCGCATGCTCCGGCCCCAGGACCACCATGATCTCGCCGCCCAGGTAGCTGTTGTTGTGGCCCGGCGAGGACAGGACGCCGCCGATGGTCAGCAGTATTTCCTCCGCCGTCTTGCCATAGTGGTCGTTGACGTTGTGGGGGCCTTCCACGCCACAGAGCGTGACGGTGCTCTGGCCGGCATCGAAGCCCCGTTGCATGGCCAGGGTCTCGCCCCAGGGATTTTCTTCCACCCGTTCGGCGAAGCAGAAGCTGTATTTGGCCGGGCTGCCCATGGTGGCCCGGTCCAGAATGCCCGGCGTGCCGCCGCCGATATTCAGCAGAATGGACCGCAAGGCCCGGCCAATCGCGGCATTGGCCAGGCTGCCCTGGCCCAAGGCATTGTAGGTGCTGTTGACATCGATGGCGTCCGCCACGGGACCGCTGATCAGGGCCAATAGGGTACAGGGATGGGTCGTGGTGTTCAGGGCCTTGAGGTTCAGGGCCGGCTGTCCCATGGCCTTGGCGGCGGCAATGAGCACGCCCAGATGCTCGGGCTGGCAGCCGGCCATGACGGCGTTGACGGCCACTTTGGCGACGGTCGCCCGGCCCTGGCGCGGCTCGATCAGGGCCAGCAGTTCATCCGGGTCCAGTCCGCATTCGCCCAGCATTTTTTCCTGGCGTGCGGGCGTCGGCGGAATGATCGGCAGGCCGTCGGTCCAGCCTCGGCTGTAGAACAGGCGGTTGACGCCCTCCAGATCGTCCGGGCCGTTCAGGCGGGCGGGCGCGCCGGGGGCCGAAAAATTGCCCTCGAACATGGATTTATAGCGCAGGCGCTGTTTGACGGGGGGTTGTTTATCCCTGAACTCGGCCCGCAGCTCCGATCCGTCCGTGCGCCACAGGCGGATAATCTCATCGACCGTGCCCTGGGCCAGAGCGGCGACTTCGTCCGGCGACAGCTTGGCCACGGGGTGCGGCACGATGGCGATGGGCAGGCCGGGCATGCCGAGGCATTGGGTCTCCGCCTTGGCCAGGGCATAGAATTCATCGCTGCAGACGGTGGCGGTGGGGATACCGTGGCTTTCCAATTTGATGCCGTCATGGATACACCACGACGTGCATGAGCCTCAATCGCCGAAGGCGGCGGCCACCACGTGGCAACGGTTCAGGAATTCGTCGGAAAAATCCGCCGGCATGGACGCCGCTTTGTAGCCGCGCAGGAATTCCACATCGTCGAAACGTTCCGCCAGCAAGGCCTGGATGTTGTCTAAAAACAAATCCGCGTTGGCCTTCTGGTTGGAAAACAGGCCGATCACCAGTATGCCTTCATGCCCGCCGCGCGGCGCCAGGGGCCTGTCTTCGTTGGCGACAATGCCGCAGGGGTTCATTAATTCACGGACCATGGGGCTATTCCTCCTATACTGCGTGATTACAACAGGGCCGCCCGCTCGGCACAAGGGCCGGGGCGGGCCGGCATGGCGAGAAAGGCGCGGCATGAAACTTGGTATTCACATTCCCCAGATTGGCCGCAAGGCCGGGCCGGAGGCCGTGCGCCGGGGCGCCCGCCAGGCCGAAGACCTCGGCTTCGACAGCATCTGGGTCAATGACCACCTGGCGATCCCCCGTGACGCCCCCTATCCGCCGTCCAAAAGTTTTTATGAGCCTCTGATCACCCTGACCTGGGCGGCGGCGGCAACCAGCCGGGTGGCGCTGGGCACTTCGGTGCTGGTGCTGCCCCTGCGCATCCCGGTGCATCTGGCCAAGGAGCTGGCCACTTTGGATCTGTTGAGCGGGGGCCGTTTGATCCTGGGCACGGGCGTGGGCTGGCTGGAAGCGGAATTCGACGCCATGGGCGTGCCCTTCGCCGACCGCGGCGCGCGGACCGACGACATCATTAACATTCTGCGGGCCTGCTGGCGGGAAGACCCGGTTTCATATGCGCCCACGACGGTGACCGCCGCCCTGGAAGGCATCCGCGCCCTGCCGCAGCCGGGCCGCGAAATCCCCGTCTGGGTCGGCGGCAATTCCGCGCCCGCCTTGCGCCGGGCCAAGGCCTTGGGCGATGGCTGGCACGGCACCCGCGTTCCGGTGGCGGAGATCGGCGCCATCGTCGATGATCTGCGGGCCGCCCGCGGCGCCGGTTTCGTTATCTCCATGCGGCTATTCTGGGATCCGTTGGAGGACGGCCACGATGGCTTGCGGGAGATGGCGGAGGGCTATGCCAAGGCCGGCGTCGATGCCCTGATCCTGGAGCCACGCCAGCGCGGCCTTGAAGATTGGCTGCGCGCGGTGGAAGGTCTATGGACCCTGCTGCAACCTTGGCACGGCTAGAAATTACGGGAGCACGTTCGATGTCTGAAACAGTAATTTTTTCGGCCCGCAAGATCATTACCATGAACAATTACCAAGCCGAAGCCAGCCATGTGGCGGTACGCGGGGGCCGTATACTGGGCGTCGGCGCCCTGGATGATGTGAGCGGCTGGGGCGACTATCGCCTGGACGACCGCTTCGCCGACAAGGTGCTGTTGCCCGGTTTCGTCGAGGGCCATTGCCATTTGATGGAGGGCAGTATCTGGCGCTATCACTATGTGGGCTATCACGGCCGCACCGGGCCGGACGGCACGGTGCATGCGGGCCTGGACAGTATCGATGCCGTCACCGACAAGCTGGCCCGTATTGAAGCAGAGATGCCCGATGACGATACGCCGCTGGTGGCCTGGGGCTTCGATCCGATCTATTTTCCCGGCCGGCGCATGGATTTAAGCGACCTGGACAAGGTCTCCAGCAAACGGCACGTGGTCGTGCTGCATTCCAACCTGCATTTGTTGAACGCCTCCCGCTCGGTTCTGGCCGCCGCCAATATCACGGCGGCGGTGAACATTCTCGGCATCGCCAAGCATGCCGACGGTCAGCCCACGGGGGAATTGCAGGAATCGGCCGCCAAGGACATGGCGCTGGATGCCATCGGTCTCGACTACGACACCGAGACCTCGGAAAAATGCGCATTGAAAAACTTCGGCCGGCTCGCCTGCCAAACTGGCGTTACCACGGCCACTGATCTGCATAACAGCCTGTCGGAAGAGATGGTGGGCAACCTGGTGGCCTGGACGGCGGAAGATGATTTCCGCTTTCGCATCCTGCCGGCCTTTGCCGGCTACGGCATGCCAGCGGGCCAGGGCGTGGCCCGCCTGGCGGAATTAGTGAAGCTGAATACCGACAAGCTGCGTTTCGGTTTGGTGAAGCTGTTGACGGACGGCTCCATACAGGGCCTGACGGGCCGGCTGCGCTGGCCGGGCTATTACAACGGCGCGCCGAACGGTGTCTGGAACACAGGCCCGGATCAGATCGACGCCATGGTTCAGGCCTATCACGATGCCGGTCATCAAATTCATGTCCACACCAACGGCGATGAAGCATCGGAGGTCGTCATCAATGCCATCGAGGCCGCCCTGGCGAAAACGCCCCGGCGTGATCACCGCCATACCTTGCAGCATTGCCAGATGGCGGATGAGAGCCAGTACCGGCGCATGGCCGCCCTGGGCGTCGGCGTTAACCTGTTCTCCAACCACATCTATTACTGGGGCGATGAACACCGGGCCAAGACCATGGGTCCGGACCGGGCCAAGCGCGCCAATGCCGCCGCCACGGCGCAACGCCTTGGCGTGCCCTTCGCCATCCATTCCGATGCCCCGGTGACGCCGCTGGGGCCGCTGTTCACGGCCTGGTGCGCCGTCAACCGCTTGACCGCGTCGGGCTATCTGCTGGGCCCGAACGAGCGGATATCCTCCGCCGAAGCCCTGCGCGCCATTACCCTCGGCGCCGCCTATTCCATGAAAATGGACCATGACATCGGCAGTATCGAGGTCGGCAAGCGGGCCGATTTCGCGGTGCTGGAGGAAGACCCAATGGCCGTGGCGCCCATCGATCTGCGCGACGTGCCGGTCTGGGGCACGGTTCTGGGCGGCAAGGTATTCGCCGCCCAGGAAGGAACCTAGATGGCCATACCGCTGACCGTCATCGGGGGCTTTCTGGGCGCGGGGAAAACCACGCTGTTGAACCATCTGCTGGCCCAGGATACGGGCCTGCGTTTCGCCGTGGTGGTCAATGATTTCGGTGATCTGGCGGTGGACGGCGATCTGCTGGCGGCGCATGGCGGCGATACGGTGACGCTGGCCAATGGCTGCATCTGCTGCACCATGGGTGATGATCTGTTCCTGGCCCTGATGAAACTACTGCGCCGGGATGATCCGCCCGAACATATCCTGGTGGAGGCCAGCGGCGTCGCCGACCCCCGGCCCATCGCCGATGTCGCCGTCCTGCACCCCGGCCTGACCCCCGATGCGGTGGTGGTCCTGGCCGATGCCGAATTGGTCGAGGAAAAGGCCGGGGATCAATACGTCGGCGATACCATCCATCGCCAACTGGCCGCCGCCGATCTGGTGATTTTGAACAAATGCGATCTGTTGGACGATTACGACCAGAACGAAGTCCAGCAATGGCTGGCGGAACAGGCGCCCAATGCCTCGATTGTAAGGGCGCGGCGGGGGGAGGTTCCCGCCGCCCTGCTGCTGGGGAGCGGTTTGGCAACGGAGCGGCCGCCCAAGGATCACGATCGCGATCACGATCACAACCATGGCCATGAAGACGCCTTCCGCTCTGTTTCCCTGATCTTGCCGGCGCCCTTGGCCGAGGCGGATTTTCTCGAAGCTATCGCCGCGCTGCCGAAATCCGTCCTCCGCTCCAAGGGTATTGTCCGCTTCAAGGAGCGCCCCGGCCGTTGGGTTTTCCAATTGGTCGGCCACCGCCACGAGATAACGGCCGCCGAAGGCCCGGCTTCCCCTGACCGACTGGTTTTCCTCGGCACCCCGGACATGCCCGGCGAAGCCACCCTGCGGCGCATTGTTCTTGGTATCGAGGAGGAAAAAAATGACTGAACTATCCGGCGTTATCCCACCGGCGACCACCCCATTCGATGATAACGGGGAGATCGAATTCGACGCCGCCGCGAGGCAGGTTGACTGGCTGATCGGCCAGGGCGCCAACGGCGTCGCGGTGGGTGGTTCCACGGGCGAAGGCCACACCTTGTTGGCGGAAGAAGGCCGGGACCTGGTCGCCGCCGCCATCGAGGCGGCGGCGGGACGGGCGCCGATCATCGCCGGGATTATCTGTGACAGCACCCGGGAGGCGGCGCG
The DNA here is from genome assembly GCA_046582595.1 of Alphaproteobacteria bacterium. Taxonomy (GTDB): domain Bacteria; phylum Pseudomonadota; class Alphaproteobacteria. Next base: position 5,540 of record JAYGEB010000100.1, read on the forward strand.
GCGGGGCAGAATGGTCGCGGACCTGGGCCCGGCCGCCTTGCAAGTGACGCCGGTACATTACCTGTTTCGCCCCACCGACGAGGCCATGGTGGAGCATTTCCGCACCATGGCCGGGGAGACCGGGCAGAAGATCATCCTCTACAACGTGGTGCCCTGGACCTATCTATCGCCGGAATTGCTGATCCGCATCATGGACGAGGTACCGGAAGTGATCGGGGTCAAGCAATCGGCCGGCGATCTGAAGCTGTTCGCCGACCTGATGGCGGATGTGCAACCGGGCAAACTGATTTTCTCCGCCGTGGATGCCCTGATGTATCCGTCCTACACATTGGGCGCCCATGGCTCCATCGCCGCCATTCTGACGGCGGCGCCGCGTCCTTCCGTACAGCTATGGGATGCGGTGAAGGCGGGCGACCATGAGGCGGCCCACGCTCTGCATTTGAAATTGCTGCGCCTGTGGAACGCCCTGATGCCCCACGACAACCTGCCGGCGGCCACGAAATTCGCGCAATCCCTGCAAGGCGTGCCTTCGGGCTTGCCGCGCCAACCAATGCCCCCCGCCGATGCCGATCAGCGGCGCGACATCGAGGCGGCGCTGAACGGTCTAGAAGTCTTCTAGACCATTTTCAATTTTCATCGAATTGCCAAGCTGACCGCGTCTCGACATGGGTAACAGTTTTTGATCATGACATAGGTAACAGTTAATTCGACTTAGCTGCTATTTTCTTCCGTCTAATTTGGGTAAATCTCTACTGATCCCGGTTCAGCGGCGGATGCTTGAAGTCAGGTGAACAGCGGAAACGTGGCTGACTTCCTGTGATGCGCGGTTCGTGCCACAACCCGACATTGGCGGCATTTCTGTCGCGTGTAAATTTGGAGGCGTCATATCAAAAATAGTCCAAGCAGCCGGTTTGTTTTAGGGTCGCCTGCGCGCGCTCGCGATCTGCTGGCTCCAGCGACGCATAGGCCTGCCGTAAGGCAGCTAAGCATTTTACCTGATAGCCGAAAGGCGCCTGTTGGTATGGTCCGGCTGGCAAAGAAACAGTGAAGATCTCCCGCCCGTTCGCCAGGGCGTCGGCGTTGGCCTGCAAAAAAGGCAGATAGGTATCTCCCGCGAGTGTCAGAAGTGCCAAGACGGTGGCGTTTGCTTCGCCGGATGTCTGCCAGGCGCCGCTAACGCCGGAAAGATCATCCAGTCGTCGTACCCAATTTTCCGTTCGCGGTGCCTGGGCACGAAAAATTGCTGCCGGGGTCGGATCGGTTGAAAGGGTTCGCAATTGCCCAAACAAGCCAAAATCCGCCAGAGCGGGCCGGCTGCCGAATAGGAAACGATCCAAGGCGCAGAACGGTTCAAGAATATTCAAGATGCGCAGAAAACTGGCCTGAATTACTGGCGCGTTTTCCGGCAAAGCGCCGACGCTTGCCATGCGCTCGATTTGCCGCGCCAGAAATTCTTCCGCCTTATCGTTCAGTTCCGCTTGTTCTATATCGGGAAAAGCATCGTCCATCACCCAGGTGGCGGCGAAGCTGCGGTCGGTCGGATGGGCAAACCGGTAAAAGAAGAGGATTTTGGTCAACCATTCATCTGCCATGTCTTCAATCAGCATACTGTAAAATGCCAGCACCGGATTCGGCGGCTGCACTGTCCGCTGGCCGGGATGCCGGTCCTCCAAGGCAAAGATGATCGGTGTACTATCGATATGGCGGCTGCCATCCGGGAAACACACCACCGGCATAAGCAGCGGGCGGACATCCAGAAGCGGTGGATAATACTGCGGCATTCGGCAGAGCCAGACAAAGGGCAAATGCCGGTAGCGCATCACGGCCCGGAGTTTAATGGAATAGGGCGAAGATTCGACCCCGACAATTTGATATTTTCCCGCCGCCATACAGTTCCCCGGTTTTCGTGCAGCAATAAACTTAACAAAGCCCGGACCCCCCGGCCAGCACTGCGGAATGGTCATAGTCACAACGTTTCGCCGACGCCCAGGCATCCGTTTAGCTTGGCTCGATGCGAGGGCATTTTCGATGATAACCATCCGGCCATGTAGGCTCGATATCGGGGGCATTGCGGAAATCGCTTTAAAGGGCAATTACTGACCCTTTGTGCCACGAACGGACTCTTAGAATTTTCTAATGTATGGCACCTAGATGCCGGCGG
>JAYGEB010000126.1:0-7822 GCA_046582595.1 Alphaproteobacteria bacterium
ATGCCTGAAAGACGTAGCAGACGACCAGTGAAACCATAATTCCTCCGCCAACGCAAGTGCTGCGCAGCACACCATACAAGTGCTGTAGCATGGCCGGCCAGTCAAGCAAACCCGGCATTTCAATATCCCTACGCGGACGTGTACCCACATTTAACCCAGCCAGACTTAGCGCGATTAGATAACCGCGTGCTTGGAGAAGGACTGGGTACAGCACAATTTCGAAATCAACCGGCATTACAAATATCTCGTCGATCCAACAGACTTGATCCGACAACCGACACCGCAACGCTAAAACTATTGAAAGTCCTGCAATGGCTTCGAACCCACCCCTAGCGACATGGCGCCTTACCTTGCCAGAGGGCATGTATCATTTCCTGAACAAGCATTTGTTTCCGGGCGACAATGACGAGCATGGCGCAATCATCCTCGCAGGGATGTGCGAGTCAGATCGCGGACTTAGACTGACCGCTCGAGAGCTTCATTTGGCAGAGGATGGAAAAGACTATGTATCCGGTCAGCGTGGTTATCGCATGTTGCGAGGTGAATATATTCAGAGTCGAATAATCCGTGCACGGGATATGAAGCTCGCCTATCTAGCCGTTCATAATCATGGCGGCACACATTCTGTTGCATTTTCTGGAGATGACTTCGCGTCTCATGAACGGGGCTATCCCGCGCTTATTGACATCTCGCGCGGCATGCCGGTCGGAGCACTAGTGTTCGCGAAATCGGCAGTAGCCGGCGATCTATGGTTTCCTGGACTGGACCGCTCCGAATTATCTCACGCCGCGGTTGTCGGTAGCCGCCGTCAAATACTCTACCCCGCGCCGCGCGGCGAAGTGGCTGGCAGCGAAATATTCGACCGCCAAAGTCGCCTGTTTGGCGATGCTGGACAGGAGTTGCTGAGGCGCGCGCGCGTAGGAATAATTGGGCTAGGTGGTGCCGGGTCGATACTCGCCGAGTTGCTCGGCAGACTGGGGGTGGGCGAATTCATTTTGGCCGATCCGGACAAAGCTGAAATGACCAACCTGCCTCGAATGGTCGGCGCACTCCAATCCGACTCTTTCAGCCCGGCTTGGCTGCCCTTTCGGTTTCGAGAATGGCTGCGAAGCTATAAGGTAAACATGGCCGCCCGCAACATTCGGCGGGCAAATCCGAAGGCAAACATCACAGCCATGCCTAGAGACTTTCTCGACGCCGATGTGGCTGCCTACTTCACTGATTGCGACTATCTCTTCCTGGCCGCCGATACAATGGGCGCGCGTTTGTTGTTCAACGCCATCGTACATCAATATGGAATTCCGGGGATGCAAATTGGTGCGAAGATCCCCGTAAGTGAGTCAGGCGTGGTCGGCGACGTGTTCTGCGTAGCTAGGCGTGTGACGCCTGGGTTTGGCTGCCTCTGGTGCAACGGTCTGATCAGCCCAAGCAGGTTACAGGATGAATCTGTGCAGGATTCTGCCAAGCAAGGCTATGCGTATCTGGATGATCCAGGTGTCGTGGCACCCAGTGTTGTCACCATAAACGCGGTTGCATGTGCCCATGCAGCTGACGATTTCCTTTTTTCCACATCACCGGCATGAAATATGCCGACGCCGAAATTTCATGGTTCAGATGGAATTCGCGACGCAACCAAGCGAGCTACGACATGCCGCGTTCCGATTCCGACTGCCGTGAATGTTCAAGATGCCAGAACAGTCGCCTCGGCAGAGGGGATCATTTGGCCTTGCCTACCCGACCGCATCAGTGATTGAAGCTTTTTTCACGACACTGATACAGATCATCGCTTTGGATGATGATCGTTGTTTCTTCCGGTTCTTCAGAATCCGCATTGACATCACGCAAAAAGACCACGCCGGGGAGGTGATGCATCAACAATCCAGCTGCGTCTTTACCAGTCGAGGTGGCATCTAGAACACTATGGCCAAACATTCGGCGCATCCCTGGGGACGACTGGTTGTAGGAATCAGTTGTGGATATTTCGGTGATCCAAGTGAAATGAGGCAAGTGAAGGCGCAGCAACACATCCTTCAGTTCATTGCATGCGGTCCCCTGTGCGATGTGACGCCGGCAAGCCCGTCCTTGTGCCGTAGACCGAGAACGACGGGCAAACCGGATTCCACATAGGGCAATATAGCCGCACCAATATCAGAATCCTCAAAACAAAGCGGCTGGAACCCCATTTCATTGATTGCCCTAATCATACGTTCGGAAGTGAGGAAATCTGATCCGGCGGGGAGCGACGACGCCTCTTCGGCGGTGTTAGGTGACGCAAGCTTGGTGATATCGGCGACAGAAAGCCAATCATACTTATATCGCTCGTGCATGTGCCTTGCGCCGGCCCATATGGCGACTTGGGCGCATGCCCCAACACGGGAGTCCTGCTGCATGAAGGAAGTGCCGGTCACTTCCAACTCGGCGCCGAACAGATTCGCTTGAACAACCACGCGACAAGTTACCGTCGACTCAACGTCCCTGCCGGAAGGGCCGATCGCACTGAGCACAGTTCGACCAATGGGCGCACTTGGTAGTGGCCGAACAACACAAAAGCCGCAGTATGTGCGTCTCGATTTCTGCTGAAGCAGCTCAACGCGCTCTGACCACTTGGGCTTTCTCAGAATTTCACCAATTTCGTCTGCAAAAAAATGAACCCTCTTGCAGTGACGCTTGTAAGTGCGAAAAGTCTGGGCGTAGAACCTCCTGTAATCGGACGAATAATCCCGATCTATATATTGAGTTTCAACCAGATAGGATCGGACATTGATGTTGATCAGATGACAGATGATACTCTGGACTACGCGCTGATCTGCGCCGCCGAGAGTGTCCGCGAGTGACGCCCAGTCTTCATCACTAACAAGCTCGCCGATTAGAAATTCGACATTCATCGTCAAACCGCTCAATGATTCTTGAGAAGTTTAACTATACACAAAATCAACCCGTTTACATAACTAACGCCATGCAAACTTCTTAATGGACTGGGCCGCCTTAACGGCCTCTTCATTAATCTCGTCGATTTTTTTTGAGGTCTGCTCGTCGGTCTTGAGCGTAAATCCGATTTCTTCGGTACTAATCACTGTTCGGTCCGAAGACAAGGGAACATTCGATGGTGATGGGATTTTGGGGGATGCCAGAATGTTTCTCCCATTGCGGTGCTTGTTGAGGCTGAAGCGTGGGAAACTGAGAACCACTACTTCGGTGCCAATAAAATCTAGGGATATGAAACTGACGCGCAGTTTACAACTCCTGAATCCTAGAGGTCAATGATGTGCGACATAATTTTGTCATTTCAATTTGTGATCGACAGTCTCTTTCGCGCCGTCCCCGTTGCTGCGGATCGCGGTGCTGGAGGCGGCATGCAGGCGCGAGAACAGGAAACACCAGGCGGGCGGCGGCGTCAGGGGCAATTCCGCCGGCCGCGGTATGCGATAGCGGGCGAAACGGGCGGCGGCGGGGCCGGCCAGGGCGCGGTGGCCGCCGTCCTGGTCCGGGCCGGCGCGGTTGAAGATCGCCAGGGGCATGCTTTCGAAGATTTCGCGCCAGCGGCGCCAGCGGGGCAATTGCACCAGATTGTCAGCCCCCATGAGCCAGACGAAGGCGTGCCGCGGCCGGCGCCGGCGCAAGGCGGCCAGGGTATCCACGGTAAAACGCGTGCCCAGGCGGGCTTCGAGATCACTGGCCCGGATGCGGGGATGGCGCGCCATGGCCTTGGCGCCGGCCAGGCGGTGGGCAAAGGGGGCCATGCCGGCCTGGGGTTTCAAGGGGTTCTGCGGCGAGACCAGCCACCAGACCTGATCCAGCCGCAACTGTTGCAGGGCCAGCAGGGAGATATGACGGTGGCCCTCGTGCGCCGGGTTGAAGGAGCCGCCCAGCAGGCCGATTTTCAACCGCGCCATGATGCCGGCTTCAGGGCCGCACCTGGCCCTGGCCATGCACGACGTACTTAAAGGAGGTCAATTGCTCGACCCCGACCGGGCCGCGGGCATGCAGGCGGTTGGTGGAAATGCCGATTTCCGCCCCCATGCCGAATTCGCCGCCATCGGCGAACTGGGTCGAGGCATTGTGCAGCAGGATGGCGCTGTCCACCTCGGCCAGGAACCGTTCCGCCGTGGGGATGTCGTCGGCGACGATGCATTCGGTGTGGTGAGAGCCGTGCTCCTCGATATGGGCGATCGCCGCCTCAAGGCCGTCTACCACTTTCACGGCAATGATGGCGTCGAGATATTCCGTGCCCCAGTCCGCTTCCGTGGCCGGCACCACGCGGCGGTCAATTTCCCGGGTCTCGCCGTCGCCGCGCACTTCACAGCCCGCATCCAGCAAATCCGTCACCAGGGGCCGCAGATGGGAACCCAGGCAGCGGCGGTCCACCAGCAGGGTTTCCGAGGCGCCGCAAATACCCGTGCGGCGCAGTTTCGCGTTGAGGGAGATGCTCCGCGCCATGGCCAGGTCGGCGGAGCCATCCACATAGACGTGGCAATTGCCGTCCAGATGGGCGAGCACCGGGATCCGGCTTTCATTTTGCACCCGTTCGATCAGGCCCCGCCCGCCACGGGGCACGATAACGTCGATATATTGCGGCATGGTCAGCATCAGGCCCACCGCCGCCCGGTCCCGCGTGGGCACCCGTTGGATCACGCCCTGGGGCAGACCGGCCGCCCGCAGGCCGGCCAGCAGACAGGCATGAATGGCGCCGGTGGAATGGAAACTTTCCGAGCCGCCGCGCAATATCACCGCGTTGCCGGATTTCAGGCACAGGGCGCCCGCGTCCGCCGTCACGTTGGGCCGGGATTCATAGATGATGCCGATCACGCCGAGGGGCACCCGCACCCTGGCGATGCGCAGACCGTTGGGACGTTCCCATTCGGCCATGATATCGCCCACCGGGTCGGTCAGCTCCGCCACCGCCTCCAGGCCGCAGGCCATGGCCTCGACCCGGTCCGGGTCCAGCAACAGGCGGTCCAGCAGAGCCGCGCTCAAATCCCGTTGTTGGGCCGCCGCCATATCGGCGGCATTGGCCTCCAGGATCGCCGCCCGGTCCTCCCGCATGGCGCTTGCCGCCGCCGCTAGGGCCTGGTTTTTGGGTTCCGACGGCACCTTGGCCAGGACCGCCGCCGCCGCCCTGGCGCCGGCGCCCAGATCCAGCATTTGCCGCCGTAGTTCTTCTTGCAAATCGTCCACCGTCTTCTCCGCCGTGCTCATGGTCCCAGTTCCCTTGGTCTGGAGCATTTTCAATTTAGTCTGAACCACCCGCTCCCCCTTCCCGTCCACCCACTAGGGTACCATTAATGGGTGGGCGGGAAGGGGGAGCAGGTGGCCCGGCAATTCAACATTAGTTGAAAATGCCCTAACCCAACACCAGATCGTCCCGGTGGATCATTTCTTCCCGTCCCAGAAAGCCCAGGATATCCTGAATTTGGCCGCTGCGGTGGCCTTTGATGCGCCGCGCGTCGGCCGTCGAATAAGCCGTCAGGCCGCGGCCCAGCACGGCGCCGTCCGGGCCGCGCACCAACACCGCGTCGCCGCGCTGAAAATCACCCTCCACCGCCGTCACCCCCGCCGGCAGCAGACTGCGCCCCTGGGCCAGGGCCTTGGCGGCGCCGGCGTCGATGGTGAGGGAACCCTTGGCATGCAGGCTGGCGGCGATCCAACGCTTGCGCGCGCTGGCCGGCGTGGCCGTGGTGGTGAACCAGGTACACCGGGCGCCGCCCCGCAACCGGGCGATGGGATGGGCGGCGGAGCCATCGGCGATGACCGTCGAACAGCCGGCCTGGCCGGCCATGCGGGCCGCCTGCAGCTTGGTCACCATGCCGCCGCTGCCGTCATGGCTGCCCGTGGCGCCCGCCATGGCTTCGATCGCCGGGGTAATTTCGGCCACCTCGGGGATGAATTCGGCGCTGTCGTCCAGGCGCGGATCGGCGCTGTACAGGCCATCGATATCGGACAGCAGAACCAGGCAATCGGCGCCAATCATGCCGGCGACGCGGGCCGCCAAACGGTCGTTGTCGCCAAAACGGATTTCCTCCGTCGCCACCGTGTCGTTCTCATTAACCACGGGAACCGAGCCATGTTTCAGCAGGGCCGTCAGCGTATTCCGGGCATTCAAATAGCGCCGCCGCCGCTCCGTATCGTCACCGGTCAACAGGATTTGGGCGACCGGCACGCCGTGGCGGGCCAGGCTTTCATGATAAGCATGCGCCAGGCGGATCTGACCCGCCGCCGCCGCCGCCTGGCTGTCTTCCAGACGTAATTTCCGCGCGCCGAGGCCCAGGCTGCGCCGGCCCAGGGCGATGGCGCCGGAGGAGACCAGCAGGATATCCTGGCCCCGCTCCCGGCAGCCGGCTACATCGTCCATCAAGGCATCCAGCCAGTCCCGGCGCAGGGCGCCGCTGCGGCGATCCACCAGCAGGGAGGAGCCGATCTTGATCACCACCCGCTTGGCCTTGGTCAGGCGCGCGCTCATGGCCGCCAGCCCCCGGCTTCCTCGGTCATCTCGGCCACCGGCCCCTCGGGCCCGTCTTCGGGCATTTCCAGGGGCGTCTCCATGGTTTGCACCAAGGCGCGCAGCAATTCCGCCAGGCCCGTGCCGGCGACGCCGGAGATCACATGCACCGGGGCGCCCGCCGCGGCGGCCAATTCGGCCCGGCGTTCGGCAATGACCTGGTCCGTCAGGGCGTCGCATTTGTTCAGGCAGACCAGTTCCAGCTTGCCCGGCAGACCCTCATCATAGGCCTGCAATTCGCCGCGCACGGTGCGGTAGCCGGCGGCAACGTCATCGGCCGTGCCGTCGATCAGATGGATCAGGGCGCGGCAGCGTTCCACATGGCCCAGAAAGCGGTCGCCCAGACCGGCGCCTTCGTGGGCGCCCTGGATCAGGCCGGGGATATCGGCCAGGACGACTTCCCGTTCGCCCACCTGGGCCACGCCGAGGTTGGGGTACAGGGTGGTGAAGGGGTAACCGCCGATTTTGGGCCGGGCCTGGCTGACGGCCGCCAGGAAAGTGGATTTGCCCGCGTTGGGCAGGCCAATCAGGCCCGCGTCGGCGATCAGCTTGAGGCGCAGCCACAGGGTATATTCCTCCGCCTCGCCGCCTGGATCAAACTGCCGGGGCGCCCGGTTGGTGGAGGATTTATAGGATTCATTACCACGGCCGCCGGAGCCGCCACGGGCCAGAATGATCTGTTGGCCCGCCTCGGTCAGATCGGCCAGGACGGTCTTCCGGTCTTCATCCAGAATCTGCGTGCCCACGGGCACCTTGACGATAACATCCGCGCCGCCGGCGCCGGTGCGCGAGGTGCCCATGCCGGGGCGGCCGTTCTTGGCCTTGATATGCTGTTGGTAGCGGTAGTCGATCAAGGTGTTCAGGTTTTCCACTGCCACCGCCACCACGTCGCCGCCCTTGCCGCCGTTACCGCCGTTGGGGCCGCCGTATTCGACGAATTTCTCGCGCCGGAAGCTGACACAGCCGTGCCCGCCCTTGCCGCTCTTGATGTAAATCTTGGCTTGATCGAGAAATTTCATGACGCGAATCCCGCTTCAGAGTCCGTGATGATTTGCCAGGGCGCGCGAACCAACACTGTCACTCCCGCGAAAGCCGGAGTCCAGGGCAACCGGCACAGGCCATGGATTCCCGCCTTCGCGGGAATGACACTGGAAGCTGATAAATATTGCCAAGACATTGAGCATCATGGTTCTAGGGTTTCGGGCATTCATGTTGAAAGAATAAAAAAACGGGGGATGGCCAGCCATCCCCCGCGTTTGAACGGCGCTTGCGGGCGCGCCTATTCCGGCGGCTGAACCGAAACGAAAGTCCGGCTGCCGGCCTTGG
>JAYGEB010000156.1:0-1535 GCA_046582595.1 Alphaproteobacteria bacterium
TTGGCCGAGGCTTTTTCCAGCACGCGGTAACATTCCCGGACCTCGGCGCCCGCGGCGGCCATTTTTCCAGGCGGTCCCGTGACAGGGCATCGAACAGACTCACGACAGATTTTCCTTTTTCGCCGATGTTTGCATTTTGAACTATTCCCGGACCAGGCGGAAGCCAATCAGGATGTGCTTTATCGCCCCCGGCCGGCCGTGGCGTGCGGCGGGCCGGCAAATGCCACAGCCCTTGTCGTCCCAAGAGCCGCCCTTGGCCAGATAGCGGCCCGCCCCCTTGGCGGCGGTGGCGGTCCATTCAAAGACCTGGCCGGCCGGGTCCAGCAGGCCGTACGGGCTTGCCCCGGCCGGGAAAGAGCCTACGGCCACGGTATCGAATGGCCCGCCATCATGGCTGTTCAGGCGGTCGGCCCGATAGGTTTCGCCCCAGGGAAAACGCGGCCCGTCGGCGCCGCGCGCCGCTTTTTCCCATTCCGCTTCGGTGGGCAGGCGCCAATGCCCCGTGCCCCGGCCGCTCAACCAGGCGGCATAGGCCGTGGCATCACGGTGCGAGACCATGACCACCGGATGTTCCTCCCGGCCTGGCGGCGGCCCCCCCTTCGCCCAGGCATGGCGCCGGGTACGGCGATAGGGGTGGATCAGGCCATAGCCGCGCCAGGTTTCCCGATCCACGTCGGGGGCCGGATGGCCGGTGGCGGCGATGAAGGCCGAATACTGCCGGTTGGTAATCAGGTTCCGCGTGATGGCGAAGGCCGGCAGCTCCTGGCGCCGCCGTGGCCCCTCGTCATCATACCAGCCCCATTTTCGCACACGGTCGTGCCCATAGGCCGCTTGATCCAGGTCATAGGCCGCATCGCGCTCCGCCTGATCCGAACCGGCGATGAAGGCGCCCGCCGGAATGCTGATGGTTGCGGGCGGCGCGCCCGCGTCCGCGGCCCCCGCACCGGCCCCGGTACCGGTCAGGCCCGCCACCAGTCCAGCCAAAATGATTAACGCGGTCCGCATGTTGCAATCCGTATTTTGTTTCACCGGCGCAGTATAGCGGATGCATCCGGCTTCCCTGACTTCATCACAGAAGTTTGAGGCGATGTGACTCGTATGTTCGTCATGCGTTGGTGCACATTCGCAATACAAAATTCGTCAAAAAATAATCGGTGTTGGAGGCCGGATCATGCAAGCAAACAAAAACAAATTTCTGACGGCATCTGTTTTGCCCTTGGTCATGGGCGCCGCCTTGGCGGCCGGATCAGCCATACCCTTGGCGGACGTGACCTTTGCCGCGGCGCCGGCCAGCGCCAGCCAAGGCGTCAATCCCACGGCCATGGCCCGTGGCGAGCAACCCCGCACACCCGGTGCGCCGGCCCGCCCGGCACCCCTACAATTGGCCGCCTGCAGTCCCTGCGGCGCCAAGAAAAAAGGCTGCGGCGGCTGCAATCCCTGTGCCGCGAAAAAAGGCTGTGGCGGTTGCAATCCCTGCGCCGCCAAGAGCGCCTGCGGTGCCTGCAATCCTTGCGGCGGCGGCGCGGCGGCATCCA
>JAYGEB010000161.1:0-1800 GCA_046582595.1 Alphaproteobacteria bacterium
GGCGAGGTTTCCAGCGCCGCCAGCACCCGCGATATGACTCCCGCCGGGACCAGCGGCCGGGCGGCGTCGTGAATCAACACGTAATCCGGCGCCTTTTTCGTCAGGCTTTCAAGGCCCAGGACCACCGATTGCTGGCGTTGGGCGCCGCCGTGGATGGGGGCGGGCAGGTCCAGGCCCCGGACCGCTTCGTCATAGAGGTTCCGGTGATCGGGATGGATGACCGCCTGAACATGGGCCACCCCGGGATGTTCGAGAAAGGCCATAAGCGACCGCCGCATCACCGACTCACCGGCGAGCAGGCAATATTGCTTCGGCACCTCGCCGCCAAAACGGCGGCTTTCGCCGGCCCCGACCACCAATGCCGCAGTGCCGTTCATTTTTCCCCTGGTTCCGTGTTCCCTGACCGCTTCAATTTGCGGCTAAATTCGTTATGCTTCGCGAGCCGAACTTAGAGGGCGCCCATTAACTTGCCAAGGGGCTTGCCAAGAGCCTGGCCCCCAAGGCGCGGCAGGGGCTTGCAAAGGGCTACCGCGGGCGCAATGGTGCGTTGAACAGCCAGGGGTATTCTTTACATGCCGGACCAAATGCTTTTCAGCCTTTCCGCCGTTGCCGCCCTGGTGCCGTCCGTGTTGCTGCCGTTGCGCAAGGACCATAAACCGGATGTCATTTTCTGGCTGGTCCTTGTGGTCGCCGTCGTCGGGCCGTTGAATCTGGTGCTGGCGTCTATGGCCGGTTCCTGGCGGACGGACCTGGCGATGTCGCTATGGGTCACGGTGGCGGCCACCATGGGCGTTTTTGCCGTGATTTCCATCCTGGCCCGCGAAGCATGGCGGCTGACGCCCCTGATTTCCGGCTACATGGCGGCGCTGGGCGTGTTGGCGACGATCTGGGGGCAAGCCTCCCACAAATCGCTAGGCGCCGTCGCCAGCGGCGGCTGGATCGGCATCCACATCGCCGTGTCCGTGGCCACCTATGCCCTCGTCACCATCGCCGCGATGGCGTCCTTGGCGGCGTTTATCCAAGAACGGGCACTGAAAAGAAAACAGCCGACGGCGCTGACCCGGCTTTTTCCCTCGGTCATCGATTGCGAAGGGCTCGAGGTCCGGCTTTTGACGCTCGGCGAAATCGTTCTGGCGCTCGGCCTGGTCACCGGCATGGCCCTTCAGTACGGCGAGACGGGATCGCTTTTGGTTCTCGACCACAAAACCGTTTTGACGATTACCGCGTTCGTCGTCATCGGCGCCCTGTTGTTCGCCCACTTCAAAACCGGCCTTCGCGGCCGCAAGGCGGCGAGGATCGTGCTGCTGGCTTATCTGCTTTTGACGTTGGGATACCCGGGGGTAAAATTCGTTACCGACGTGATAATGGCCTGATTTGGGGCTTACAAATGCCCCGATGGGCATGGATTTGCCCGAATGCCCGTGATTTGGGCAAAAATCCCAATCAAAACATTGTAATTGCTGGGAAATATGCCTAATAAATGGGCACCACAGCAAAGTTCCGTACTCATGAAACTGAATATTAGCGCCGTTCGCCTGGATAGTCCCGTGATCCTGGCCCCAATGTCGGGGGTAACCGATATGCCGTTCCGCCGCTTGGTCAAGCGTTGCGGGGTCGGGCTTGTGGTGTCCGAGATGATCGCCTCCAGGGCCATGGTCCATGCCGCCAGGAAAACCCTAAAGATGGCCAGCCATTGCGCCGATGAGCACCCGATGGCGGTGCAGCTGGCCGGCTGCGAGCCCGACGTGATCGCCGAAGCCGCCCGCCTGAACGAGGACCGGGGGGCGTCGTTGATCGACC
>JAYGEB010000276.1:0-5826 GCA_046582595.1 Alphaproteobacteria bacterium
AACAATGATTCGGCAATTGATCGCGGCGGCAGATCGCGATAAGGGGGCAAAGTGATCCAGAGGATTTGCAGCGGCTTGGCCGCTGTCATCGCGTTCAGTCTTTTCAGTTATCCAAGTTTCGCCGCCGAAACGGCGCTCAACGGCGCGGATACGGCGTGGATTTTAACCTCGACCGCCCTGGTTTTATTCATGACATTGCCGGGCCTGGCGCTGTTTTACGGCGGCTTGGTCAGAGCCAGCAATATTCTATCCGTTTTAATGCATTGCTTCGCCATTGCCTGCATGGCCTCCATCATTTGGCTGATCGGCGGCTACGCCCTGGCCTTTGGTGACGGCGGCGACGCCCAGGCCTTGATCGGCGGGGCGGAGAAATGGTTCCTTCTTGGCATCGGCCCCGACGCGCTGTCTGGCAGTATTCCGGAAATCCTCTTCGTCATGTTCCAAATGACCTTCGCCATCATCACCCCGGCCCTGATCGTCGGGGCCTATGTGGAGCGTATCCGGTTCAGCGCCGTCATGGTGTTTTCCGGCCTTTGGCTGGTGTTGGTTTATGCTCCCGTGGCCCATTGGGTCTGGGGCGGCGGTTGGTTGTCGGATCTGGGCGTGATGGATTTCGCCGGCGGTCTCGTGGTCCATGTCACGGCCGGGTCGTCCGCCCTGTTATTTGCCAAAATGCTTGGCGCGCGGCGTGGTTTCCCCAAGGACTTGCGCCCGCCCCATAATCCCGGCATGACCATGATCGGCGCCGCCATGCTCTGGGTTGGCTGGTTCGGCTTCAACGCCGGCAGCGCCCTGGCCGCCGACGGTAGCGCTTCCATGGCCATGCTGGTCACCCATATCTCGGCCGCCACCGCGTCCATTACCTGGGCTTTCCTGGAATGGCGCCGGTTCGGCAAGGCCTCTCTGGTCGGGATCGTCACCGGCATGGTCGCGGGGCTGGCGACCATTACCCCGGCCTCCGGCTTCGTCGGGCCCCTTGGCGCCCTGGCCATCGGTTTGCTGGCCGGCATCGTCTGCCATTTCGCCGTGGAATGGGTGAAAAAGAAGATCAAGATCGATGATTCACTGGACGTCTTCGCCGTGCATGGCGTGGGCGGGGCCTTGGGCACCTTGTTGACGGCCGTTTTCGCCGCCGCCTCTTTGGGCGGCATGGGCCTGGCGGACGGCACCTCAATGGGCTCGCAGTTCGGCGTGCAACTGCTTGGCGTCGTCGCGGTGTTGGCCTGGTCGGTCGGTGTCAGCTTTATCATCATCAAGATTTGCCAGGCGACGGTCGGCCTTCGGGTCAGCGAAGAAGACGAAATCGAGGGCCTGGACCTGATCGCCCATGGCGAGCGCGGCTATGACCTCTAGGTCCGCCCGAAGATGAGATTGAGGAGACCGCAATATGAAAATGATCGTAGCCGTCATTAAGCCGCATCGTCTGGACCAGGTTCGCGACGCCCTGACCGCCATTGGCGTCCTTGGACTGACCGTTTCGGAGGTGCGCGGCTACGGCCGCCAGGGCGGCCATACGGAAATCTACCGGGGGGCTGAATACCAGGTCAGTTTCGTGCCCAAGCTGAAGTTGGAACTGGCGGTCGCCGACGATTTGTCGGAACGGGTGGTCGAGGCCATCCGCGAGGCCGCCAACAACGATCAAATTGGCGACGGCAAGATATTTGTCGCTGATTTGGAACAGGTCATGCGTATCCGCACCGGCGAAACCGGAGACGATGCTCTTTAGACGGCCAGTCCCCTAGAGCAATTTTAAATTTATCGGGGTCGCTTTCGCGACTCAAGTGATTGGTTCAATTGCTCTTTTCTTAAGAGTCCGAGCATGTTTAAAAAGAACAGGCCCTAGGGCGCATCCGTCGCGAAAACCCGCTCGCGGGGCTGGGATTTGAATTCGATGACGTTGCCGCAGCCGTCGGGCAGCATCATGATGTGCTGTTCGGCCGGTTTGCCCGCGAATGACAGGCGCGGCGACAGGGTGAATTCAATATCGTGGTCCTTCAGGCGCTGTTCCATGACCCGCCAATCATCGAGCGGCAGGATGACGCCAAAATGCCGCAAGGGCGCGACGTCACCATCGGATTCAATGGCGCCCGGTGCTCTCCCCGCCTCCCGCGGCGCGTGGTGCGCGACGACATGGTGGCCAAAGAAATTGATGTCGAAACGTCCCTTGGTTTCCCGGCCCGCGGTACAACCCAAGGCCTCGAGATAGAACGCCTTGGCCCGCGCCAAATCATCGACGGCAATGGAGAGGTGAAATAAGGATTTGCCGTGTGTCGCCATCTTCGACTCCCTGGTTATGCCGCTCCCGTCTATCACAAACTCCGTCCCGACCCAAGGAACCGGCGGGCCGGACCAGTCAGTCCCTGTTCGGATCCACGGTCGCAATTCTTGCCCTTGCCATGCTATGATCGTGGTTCTGGGGATCGTTGCCGGAGAGAGGGAATGAACGGCGTCGCCAGTCTGCCAATGTATGATATGCCCGAGGTACGGACGGCGCTGGACGAATTCTGGCGCGGTTTGGTCCGCAATTTTGAACGTGAAGGCGTTGCCGGCATTCCGGCATCTTTGTCGCACGGCCGCCCAAGCAACGAAACGTGGGACGATCCGAGCCTGATATTCTCGCAATGTTGCGGTTACGATCTCATTCACCGCTACACCGGCCGGCTGACGCCCATCGCCACCCCGCACTTCGATGCGCCGGAATGCGCGGGCGCCGATTATGCCAGCGTTATCGTCGTTGCCGAGGATTGCGCCTTCGACGATGTCCTGAAGATGGCGGGCGCGGTCTGCGCCATTAATGGACCTGATTCCCACTCCGGCATGGGCGCGTTGCAGGCGTTGGTGGCCCCGGTCAGCCGTAAAGGCCGTTTTTTCTCGCATGTCAGGGTCAGCGGTTCGCATATTGCCAGTCTTGAATTGCTCAAGGCCGGCGCCGTTCACGTCGCCGCCATCGATAGCGTGACGTACAGCTTGCTCGAACTTTACCGGCCCACCGCGCTCCAGGGACTGCGAAAACTCGGCCGCACGCACCACGCGCCCGGCGTGCCCTATGTGACCCATGGCGGCTTCAACCCCGCCACGATCGAACGCATGCGCGCGGCGGTGTTCCGCGCTTTCGCCGATCCGAACCTGCAAGGGGTGCGCCAAACCTTGCTGCTCGACGATATTGAATTTCTGCCCATCGAGGCTTACGAGCGTATCGCCACGGACAGGGACACAGCGGCCGGCTACGGTTTCTCCTTGCTAAATTAATCCGATCCGGAACCCGGTTTCAGAAATGCCTGGTTGTTGCGGCATGCCCAACGGCTTGGTAGTCAGGGGCGACATTGAGCGCATATTTTGGGGAGCCTGCCAGATGCTGAAGGATGCCGTCGGCAGACAACATTATCAGGCTGGTACAAGTGCCCGGATTGTTTCACTGGTCCCCAGTTTGACAGAATTGCTGTTCGCGATGGAACTGCGGCGGCAACTGGTCGGACGCACCGCGTCCTGTGTCGAACCGATAGGCCTGGTGGACCAGATCGCCGTGGTCGGCGGCGCCAGGTCGGTCGATATCATGAAGCTTGCCGAACTGGCCCCCAGCCATGTTCTCGCCAGCCGCGACGACACACCAGATGGTCTGGTAGAGGAAATTATCAACCTAGGCGTGGAAGTCGTCCTCACCCATTGCGAAGGGCCGGAAGACAATGGCCCGCTGTTTGAACTGCTCGGCGGTATTTTCGGACGGGCGGAACAGGCGGGGCAAATGAGAGAGGCATTGGACGGCGAAATCGCCGCCGCCAAGGCCGCCGCCGCCAAACGCCCAACCCGAGAGGTTCTTTTTCTGACTTGGAAAAATCCGTGGATAACCGTTTCCAAGGACACTTATACCGGCAAACTTTTGGCGCTAACGGGCCTGCGGACCTTGGGCGACAAGCCGGGCACGCGCTATCCTGAAATAAATATCGATGCCGCTCTTTTGGCGCGCGCGGACCTGATCCTGTTCGGCAACGAGCCGTTTCAGTTCGAGGATGAAGACATCCAGGAATTCCAGTTGCAATACGGCATCGGCAGCAAACCCCACTTGGAAATTGCCGATGGCCGATCCCTCGCCTGGCCCGGCCGCCGCGCGCTCGAAAGCCTGCGTGAATTGACCCAGCTAGCGGCCCGGCTTTAACGCCGTTAGGTCTCGGCGATTGTCCGTGAACTTCCGGTCTCACGCCAGGGTGCGGACCATGACAGAGCCGTCAATATTCGATATTTTCAATATTCTGGAAGGCGATTTCGGTGCCGTCCTCCAAGGAGATGGTGCCGGCGGCGTCATTGCTGAAGGTCTTGGTGCCGCCATGGTCCGAAACTTCGCTGCCCGTGGTCAGGCTGACCGTCCAGCCGGACCCGACGGACGAGCCATCGGCGTTTTGCAGGGTGATGCTGTCGGTCCAGCCGCCCGCCGCGCCGCCATCGACGGTGTCATTGCCGTCGCCCTCGCCAATGACGAAATTATCACTGCCATCGCCACCATAAAGCGTATCGGCGCCGCCTAGACCCTGGAAGGTGTCGTTACCGGCGTTGCCGGTGAAGACGTTGGCATCGCCGTTGCCCACCAGATTGTCGGCAAAGGCGGAGCCGGTCAGGTTTTCAATGCTGGTCAGGCTGTCACCCGCCGCGTCACCGCCAGAAACCACGCCGGTGTTCAGGTTGATGTTGACCCCGGCACCAGAGGCGGCGTAAGAGGCCGTGTCGGACCCGGCGCCGCCCAGCAGGGTATCGGAGCCCGCGCCGCCGGTCAGGATATCATCGCCATCGCCGCCATTCAGGGTATCGTCGCCGTCGCTACCGGTTTGAGTGTCGGTGGCGTCGCTGCTATTCAATTTGCCTTTGCCACGGTCGCCATCCAATTTAGTTTTGCCGCCGCCGCCATCCAATCTATCCTTGCCTCCGCTCATATCATTGGCGCCTCTGGTGCCGGCCATGTCGTTGCTACCGCCGGCCAAGCCGTTGGAGGCACCCGTGCTGTTTTGATCCAACCCATCGGTGACCATCGATGGACCATCAATTCCGGGCTCCTGTATATCAGACGTATCGCCGTCACTTGTCGTCGCACCGGCAGGGGGGGCCTCGGCGGACGCTTCGGCGGTTTGGTCCAAAACATTATCTTGGCTGGTATTTACAGCCGCTTCGGTCTCCGAGGCGGCAACCACGTCGGTGGATACGGCGTCCCCGGCAGCCGGTTCCGCGGCATCGATCGTCTCGAGCGGCGAGGATTGTTCAACGGCGGTGGTATCTTCGGCGTCCGGATCAACTGATATTGCCGCGAACGCCTCGCTCCGCACAATTTCTTCGCCCGGCTGGCCTTGGCTATTGCCTTGGACATTATTCCAAGCCGTCCCAGCCTCGGGCGCGAGGGCCGTCTCGGCGGATGTTTCCGCCGCCGCCGGTGCTTCGGCGGACCGAGCGTTGGCATACCAGGCGGGGTCCGCCAGCGCATCGCCCTGGTAAGGGCGCTGACCATGACGGAGGAGCCGCACCTGATCCTGTTCGACGAGGCCTATGTCCAACTGGACCGGGCCAGCGACGAGAAATTGCTAACCTTGCTGCAGGAATACGTCGGCAAATGCACCATGGTCATTGTCAGCCACCGGCCTTCCTACCTGAATTTGGCCGACCGGGTATTTGTCATCCGCAACGGCGGATTGTCGCCGGCAAGCAGCGGCGCGCGCCAATCAATTTAACAATTGCAAAAGGAATTCGCCTGATGGCCGCCGCCGGCGACGATACCCTGGAGCATCCGCCGCAATGGCTGGGCGGTTTGAACGTGCTGGATGTGTTTCGCGGCGGCGGCGCCGCCGC
>JAYGEB010000381.1:0-7425 GCA_046582595.1 Alphaproteobacteria bacterium
TGAACGCCGGCGCCTTTGATTTCATAACCAAGCCCATCGACCTGAACGATCTCGAGGTCACCATCAACAAGACCCTGGCCGATTTGGCGGTGCTGCGCGAGGCGATGGAACAGCGCCTGGCGGCGGAGACCGCCAAGGCGAATTTGGCGCGGTATTTTTCACCCGGCATGGTCGATGAGTTGGCCAGCATGTCCGATCCTTTCGCCAAAGCCCGGGAATGCCGGGCGGATGTGATGTTCGTCGATATCATCGGCTCCACCGCCCTGTCCGAGAAACTGGGCGCGGAACCGACATTCTCCCTGTTGCGGGACTTCTATAACCGCATGGGCGGGGCGGTCTTTGCCGCCAATGGCTCGGTCGATAAATACCTCGGCGATGGCCTGATGGCGAATTTCGGGGCGCCGGAAAAAAGCGACCAGGATGCCTCGAATTCGATCCGTTGCGCCATTGGCATGCAGCAATCCATTAATGATTTGAACAAGTTGAGAGCGGCCGATGGGGATCTGGAAATTTCCATCGCGATCGGCGTTCATTTCGGCCCGGTGCTGATCGGCAACATCGGCAACGAACAGCGCCTGGAATTCGCCACCCTCGGCGATACCGTCAACAGCGCCGCCCGCCTGGAACACCTGGCCCGGCCACTGGAGGCACGGGTGGTGATCAGCGATGACCTGGTCGAGGCCGTCAAGGCGGAAGGCGGCGAGGAACTGCTTGCCGATTTCGTCCGGCACGGCGAGGAAACCCTGCGCGGCAGGGACCAGCCCATGCAACTATGGATCCTGTCCCGGACCGGTTAAATCCTCGACAATTTTGAACTTCCGCACCGTGCCCATGGCGTTGCGGGCTAACTCGCCCACCACTTCCACCCGGCGCGGGACCTTGAAGCCGGCCAGGCGTTCCCGGCAAAAAGCCGCCAGTTCGCCGCCGTCGATACTCATGCCGGCCCGCGGCACCACCAGGGCGGTGACCATCTCGCCCCAGCGTTCGTCGGGCAGGCCGACCACGGCGGCCTCCAACACGTTTGGATGTTCGTGGATGATACGCTCCACCTCCGCCGTGTAGATGTTTTCGCCACCCGAGATGATCATGTCCTTTTTGCGGTCGACGATGCACAGGCGGCCGTCGGACTGCCAGATGCCGATGTCGCCGGACATCACGTAGCCGCGATGCCAGGCCGCCGCCGTGGCCTCGGGCTTGCCCAGATAACCACCGAAGTGGGTCAGGCTTTTCACCCCAACCTCGCCCGCCTCGCCCACGCCAGAGGGTTCGCCCGCTTCATTGAACACCGCGACTTCGTTGCCGAATGTGGGCCAGCCCACGGAATGGGCCAGCAGGGTCGCCCTCTCCTTGACCTCGAAGGTTACCCAGCCGCCCTCGGTCCAGCCGTAGGCTTCCGAGATCCTGGCCTTGGGGAACATCTCCATGGCCGTGCGGGTCATGGATAACGGGCCCGGCGCGCCGGATGAAATCATGAAGCGGAAGGCATCGACGGCGGGCCGGCCCTGGCGGCGCCATTCCTCGGCGATCATCGTGGTCATGGAGGGGACCAGGAAGGCGAAGCTGCAATGGCCGCCGAGCTCGGACAGAGCCAGTTCGGCGCGGAATTCGGGCATGATGCGGATGCGGGCGCCGATGCACAGGGCGGCCATGGACAGCCCGGCATATGACAGGTGGAACAACGGCCCCGGCACCAGCATCACTTGCTCCGCCGTCAAACCAAACTCCCAGCCCCAGCGCATCAGCGCGGTCAGATAATGGTCGTTGGAATAAAGCGCGCCCTTGGGAAAGCCCGTGGTGCCGGAGGTGTAGCCGACCACGCAGGCTTCCGCCCCGCGTCCGGCCTCGCCCAACACAGGGCGTTCCACGGTGTCCGGCGTTTCGATATCCTCCACCCGGACGGCTTGGATACCCATGCGGGCGGCCACTTCGGCAAAGGCGCCGCCCGTGAGGATCAGTTTGGCATCGGCATCTTCCACCATGAAGCGGATTTCAGGTTCCGCCAGGCGGGTTGAAATGGGCACCGCCGCCACGCCGGCCATCTGGCGGGCCAGATAGGCCAGTACCGCGTCCGCTTCGTTGGGCAGCAGCAGGGCGGCCATGCGGCCATGCCGGCCAAAGGCGGTGCTATCGAGGGCTCCCGCCAACGCCGTCACCCGGCGCCAGGCCTGCCCGTAGGTAAGCGAGGCGCCGCCGTCCAAAACCTCGATCGCCAGGCGTTCGGGGTGGGCGAGGGCGCGGGTGGCGACATTTTCCGCGATGGACAGGCGCATGGTCGTCAGGTCCTGGTCAGCACCGCGGAAGCGTTTTGCCCGCCGAAGCCGAAAGCGTTCACTTGCAGGCAGCGGTACGGCAAATCGTTCGGTCGGCCATGGACGATTTCGAAATCCGCCTCCGGGTCCGGCTCGTCCGTGTTGGCGATATAGGTAAAGCGGTCCTCGTCCATGCCCAAAAGGCCGGTGATCATCGCCATCGCGCCGGAGGCGGCGCCGGAATGGCCGATATGGCCCTTGATGCCGCTAACCGGCAGGCCGCGCCCGCCGTGTATTTTGTTGATGGCGCGGATTTCCGCCGTGTCGCCCTTGGGCGTGCCGGTGGCGTGCGCCAGCAAGGCATCTATTTCGCCGGGCGCCAGATCCGCATCGGCCAGGGTCAGTTCCATGGCGCGGGCCTCCCATACGCCGGTGGGTTCGGGCGAGGAGGGATGGAAGCCGTCGGCAAGAGAGCCGTAGCCGCGCAGATAACCCAGGATATTGGCGCCGCGGGCGCGCGCGTGATCGGCCCGCTCCAGCACCAGCATGGCGGCGCCTTCGCCGACCACGATGCCGCTGCGTTTCACATCGAACGGCAGCATGGCCCGGTTGGGATCGGGGGAGGGCGCCTCCATGCCATAGGCATTGGCGGTGTGAAACAGCACGGGCACGAAATCACCGTCCCGGCCGCCGCCCGCCAGGGAGATCCCGCCCTCGCAGCCGCCCGCGATGGCCAGGTCCGCGTCGCCGCGCTCAATCAGCCGGGCCGCCGTTCCGATGGCGTCCAGGGACGAGGCGCTGGCCGTGGTCACCGTCAGGGACGGGCCATGCAGGCGATAGCGCATGGCCACTTGCGCCGCCGCCATGTTGGGCCAGATCTGAATTTGCGTCTTGCGCGGCACCGCCGCCGGGCCGTCCCGGTCCAGGGCATGCTGCGCCTTCATCACCGCGCGCACGCCGCCGATGGAGGTGCCGTTGACCACGGCGGTGCGCAGCGGGTCCATTTCGCCCAGGCCGGCCTGACGGACCGCCTGGTCGGCGGCGGCCAGGGTGAATTGGGCAAATAGATCGGTGCCCTCCTCGATGCGCCGGTCCATCCAGTCGGCGGGGTCGAAATCCTCCACCACCGACTGCCAGGCCTCCCGGCCCTCGACCTCGCCGGCCCAGGGCGAGGCCTTGATGGCGGTGTCGCCCATCTGCATGCGCCGGTGGAAGACGGCGCTGTCCGTGCCCAGGGCGGAGACGATGCCGGTGCCGGTGATGGCGATTTCGGCCATGTGGATATTCCTCCGGGCGCCTATTCGGCCGCCGCCTCCACTTCCATATGGGCCGAATGCAGCGCCTCCCGCTTGGCGCCTTCCAGATCGTAGTGGCGCCGGGTGACGATGCGTTGGGCATAGAGACCGCCGCCCGCTTGCAGATTGGTGACGAAGCGCCAGCCGCCATAGGCATCCGCCGTGACATCGCGGATGGCATGAAACAGCTTCATGCGGTATTCCCCCGGCGCGCCCTTGCTTCCCGCCATGTACTTGCGCACCAGGGCGCCGACTTCGTTGTTTTCCAGATCGGCGATCGAGGGCGCGGTGACGATGGAGCCGCCGGAGATATCATGCAGATGGCGGACCACCTGGCTGTAATTGGCGGCGCCATGGTACTTGCCGGCATTGATATACAATTCGTTCGGGAAGGCGGCGCCGTCGGGACCAAAATCGCAATTGAAGATGGCCGCTTCCAGGGAGGCCCGGACCAGGGTTGCGTGAATGATCATGTCCGAGATTTTTTCCTTTACATGGCCGACCCGGTCCAGGCCGTTGGCCTCGGCGATCAATTGCGCGAAGCCGACCAGAATATCGGCGCTGTCCGCCAGGTGCGAGAGGCTGCCCAGGCGTTCCCACAGGCCCAGGGAATGGGCGAAGGTGGCGGCGTACTTGATCTAGCCATCCAGGAAGATGCGCTCGTTGGGAACGAATACATCGTCGAAGATGACAAAGCCCTCGGGGCAATGATCCGTGGCGGATATGGGGAAATCACGCACGTCGGCATGCCGGGGCGCATAGGAGGTATTGACGATCTTTACTCCCGGCGTATTGACGGCGACGCAACAGGCAATGGCGTAATCGTCTTCCCCCGCTTTCATGGCCTTGGTCGGGATGGTCAGCAACTCATGGCCCAGAGAGGCGCCGGTGATGTGCAGCTTGGCGCCGCGGATGACCACGCCATCCTCGCGCCGTTCGACCACGCGGCAGTACGAATCCGGGTCCGGCTGTTTGCCCGGCGGCAGGCTGCGGTCGCCCTTGGCATCGGTGATGCATTGGGTGATGCGCCGGTCATTTTGCTGCATATTTTCCACATAGGCCATGATGCGCTCGTTGTAGAGAGGCATGTCCGGCATCCGGCCGGCGGCGGTGATCAGGGTCATGATCGAGCTGTAGGTGACGTGCGCCAGCATATCGGCGCTGTGCAGCAGCGGGAGGCGGTCTTTCAATTCCTCGGCCGATTTCGGAACCCCCATCAGGGGGCTGCGGGCCTCCGGTCCGGGCGAATAGAAACGGTCGTAACAATTCGCCACCACGTCCGCCGCCACGCCCATGATCGGATGGCTGGGAATGTCATCGACCCGTTCGCCCTCGAAATAGGTGGCCCGTCCATCGTCCAAGGACGCGCGGTATTCCGCACCTGTCAGCATGTCTGTTTCCTCCGTCTATTTTTTTGCCATTTGATCCAGAATAGCATTCTTCCCGGCCATTGGGTCAAACACCGCCATGATCCTGGCCTCGACATTGATTGCCGGGGCATGCCCGGCAATGACAAAAAGGCTTTGAAAATCCCGAAAAACCGCTCAAATTGTCATGCCCGGACTCGATCCGGGCATGCAGTAGCCACCACCGCTAATCGCCATAAGTCTCGTCGAATTCCCAGACCTCCTCGAAACCCATCAGGGTGTTCATGTCTTCGAACGGGTACAGGCGGTCGCCGACCTTGGTGGAAATGCCGTCCGCCTTCAGGGCGCCATAGGCATCGTGCAGGGCCCTTGCCGTGGCCAGGAAGCCGGTGCCGGGGAAGATGGCGATGGCGAAGCCGATATCCTCGAGTTCCTCGGCCGAGAGCAGGGGCGTGCGCCCGCCCTCGACCATGTTGGCGAAACAGGGCTTGTCGAAATTGCGGCACACCGTCTTCATCTCGTCGATGGTCTCCGGGCTTTCGATGAAGATCACGTCGGCGCCGGCCTTGGCATAGGCCTCGCCCCGGCGCAGGGCCTCGTCCAGTCCCAGGGTGGTGCGGCTGTCGGTGCGGGCGATGATCAGAAAATCATCGCTCTCCCGCGCCTCCGCTGCCACCCTGATCTTGGTCACCATATCCTCAAGCGGGATGACCAGACGGCCCGGGGTATGGCCGCATTTCTTGGGAAACTGCTGGTCCTCGATCTGGATCGCCTGCACGCCGGCTTTTTCATAACCGCGCACCGTGTGCTGGACATTCAGCGGCCCGCCAAAGCCGGTATCCGCGTCGGCGATCAGGGGCGTCGTGGTCCGCTCCACCACCTGTCCCGCCCGGCCGACCATGTCGGTATAGGTGGCATAGCCCGCATCGGGCCGGCCCAGATACGAGGCGGCGATGCCATAGCCGGTCATATAGATGGCGTTGAAGCCCAGGCTGTCGGCCATGCGGGCCGAGATCAAATCGAAGATCCCCGGCGCCAGCACGAACTCCCCGTCGCGCAAACATTGGGCGATGGATTTTTTCGCGTCATTCATGTGATCTGCTCCCCTGAATGAGTGCCTGGACAGGCGGTATTGTTACATCGGCCCAGGCGGCCTTCCCTGGCGAGCCTAGGACATTCGGCCGCCGAGTGCCACTAGGCCCGCGCACGTAGCCGTTCAGGCAGGGCTACCCCGTGATCTTGCGGGCGGGGACGCATTCCTGTAGGGGAAAAGCCGAAACTCCCAATCTCTGCCGCGTAAGACCGAAGTCAACCCATTCCGGAAGTGACCGTGGTTTTCTCAATGATTGCTTGAACCTCATGGGGGACTTTCGCCAAAGTGATGGAGCACCGGCCAAAATTCCGATAAACTTCGGCCTGCAATTGCTTCCATGGAGGGTAGGACCGCATGGCGGAGGGGGGCGCCACCCGTAGATTGACGACAATTGTCGCGGCTGATGTCGCCGGCTATTCGCGACTCATGGGCACGGACGAGGAAGCAACTCTGGCGGCGCTGCGCGGGCACCGGAAAGAACTTATCGATCCCAACATTGCCGAGCATGGCGGGCGCATTGCCAACACAGCCGGCGACAGCATCCTGATTGAATTCCCCAGCGTAGTCGAAGCGTTGCGCAGTGCCATCGACATTCAGCGCGGCATGGCGGCACGTAATTCAGAAGAACCGGAGGATCGTCGCATCGCTTTTCGTATCGGCGTCAACGTCGGTGACGTCATGGAGCAGGACGGAGATCTCCTGGGCGATGGTGTCAACGTGGCTGCTCGGCTTGAAGGACTGGCGGAGCCGGGAGGCATCTGTGTCTCGGCGCGTGTCTGGGAAGACGTACGTGACAAGTTGGAAATTGGTTTTCAAGACCGAGGCGAGCAAACGCTGAAAAATATTGCACGTCCCGTGCGGGTTTATCGAGTTTTGCTTGACAGGGCGGCGGCTAAAACGGGGACGGCGCCACCTCGTCCGCAATCCTGGTTGCCGTGGACCGCCGCGGTTGTTGTTGTCCTTGCTATCTTGGTCGGCGGCCTCGTGTGGTGGCAGCCATGGCTGAAGTGGCTAGACCCCGCTCCATTGTCCGAGGCTGACGGGATCAAGGCCGAAACGGCCGGAACGGCGGCCCCCTCCGACAAGGCGGCTTTACCCCTCCCTGACAAACCCTCGGTCGCCGTGCTGCCATTTCAGAACATATCGGGCGACCCCGAGCAGACCTACTTCGCCGATGGCATCACCGAGGACATCATAACCGACCTCTCAAAGCTCTCCGGCCTTTTTGTTATTGCGCGCAATTCCTCTTTCCGCTATCGCGGTGGCGCGCATGACTTGAAACAGGTAGGTGCCGAGCTCGGCGTGAAGTTCGTGCTTGAGGGCTCGGTGCGGCGGGCTGGCAATACCGTCCGCATCAATGCACAGCTGATCGAGGCCGCCACCGGCGGGCATCTCTGGGCCGAGCGTTATGACGGCACGCT